>NZ_JBYTEQ010000010.1:0-19037 GCF_058792115.1 Cellulosimicrobium sp. EB106-03-01-XG111 | reverse complement strand
TCCTGTCTTGTCGCTGTTTTTTCTTTGGCCTCGGGCGGGTGGGGTACCCCCCCCCCCCCCCCCCCCCCCCCCCGCGCGCGTCCGCCCGCGGACGACGCCCCGCACCCGCAGCCACCCAGCGCCACCGAGCAGCCCAGGAATCCCACATGGCCGTCCTCACGCCCACCCAGCCCTCGCCGGGGCTCAGCGGTCCGCCGCCGCGCACGCCGCGCCGCGTCGGCTTCTCCCAGCGCCTCAGCCGCTGGGACGTCAAGGTCTCGCCCTACCTCTACATCTCGCCCTTCTTCATCCTGTTCGCGATCACGGGGCTCTTCCCGCTCGTGTACACCGCCGTGGTGTCCGTCTACGACTGGAACCTGCTCGGCGGCCAGGGCGACTTCGTCGGTCTCCAGAACTACACGGACGTCCTCGCGCAGCCGACGTTCTGGAAGTCCCTGCGCAACACCGTCTCGATCTTCGTGCTCTCGTCCGTGCCGCAGGTCCTCGCCGCGATCGCGATCGCCGCGCTGCTCGACCAGAACCTGCGCGCCGCGACCTTCTGGCGCATGGGCGTCCTGCTGCCGTACGTCGTCGCACCCGTCGCGGTCTCGATGATCTTCGGCCGCCTGTTCGCCGACCAGTACGGGCTCATCAACGAGCTGCTCGGCCTCGTCGGTGTCGACCCGATCCGCTGGCACGCCGACGCCCTCGCGAGCCACGTCGCCATCGCGTCGATGGTGAACTTCCGCTGGACGGGGTACAACGCGCTGATCTTCCTCGCCGCGATGCAGGCGGTGCCGCGCGAGCTGTACGAGGCCGCGATCATCGACGGCGCCGGGCGCGTGCGCCAGTTCTTCTCCGTGACCGTCCCGCAGATCCGCGCCACGATCATCTTCGTCGTCATCACCTCGACGATCGGTGGCCTGCAGATCTTCGACGAGCCGCGCATGTTCGACGCGCAGGGCCTCGGCGGCGCCGACCGCCAGTGGATGACGACCGTGCTCTACCTCTACGACGTCGCGTGGGGCAACCAGAAGAACTTCGGTCGTGCGGCCGCCGTCGCGTGGCTGCTGTTCCTGCTCATCATCCTCGTGGGCATCGTCAACTTCCTCGTCACCCGGCGGATCGCCACGTCGAACGCGCAGCCGCGACCGCCACGCTGGGTGCGTCGCCGGCAGGAGGCGCGCAAGCGCCTGCGTGCCGAGGACGCCATGTCCGCGCAGCGTTCCGCCGCGGGGACCGAGGCGTCCGTCCCGACCGCCGCCAGCCCGACCGACCGGAGGAAGCGATGAGCTCCGTCCCCGTCATCGCCCAGACCGCCGGCCCGGGCGCGGCCCGCGCCGCGTCCCGCCGCCGGAGCGCCGGGAAGAACGTGGGCGGCACGCAGCGCCGCCCGCGCTGGGTCACCTACACCATCCTCGGGATCGTCCTGCTGATCTCGGTGTTCCCGCTGTACTTCACGCTGATCCTGGGCTCCTCGACGCCCGAGGAGATCTCGCGCAGCGCTCTGCCCCAGCTCCTGCCGGACGCGAGCCTGTTCGACCGGTTCGCCGACGTCATGAGCTCGGACGCGATCAACTTCTGGAAGGCCGCCTGGAACTCGGTGGTCGTCGCGGTGCTCACGTCCCTCTCGGTCGTGCTGTTCTCGACGCTCGCCGGCTTCTCGTTCGCGAAGCTCCGGTTCCGCGGCCGCGGCCCGCTGCTCGTCTTCGTCATCGCGACGATGGCGGTCCCCACGCAGCTCGGCGTCATCCCGATGTACATCCTCATGTCGGACCTCGGGTGGATCGGCAAGCTCCAGGCCGTCATCGTGCCCGCGCTCGTCACGGCGTTCGGCGTCTTCTGGATGACGCAGTACCTCGGCGAGGCGCTGCCGTACGAGCTCATCGAGGCGGCCCGGGTCGACGGCGCGTCCATGATCCGCACGTTCTGGTCCATCGCGCTGCCGGCGGCCCGCCCGGCCGCCGCGATGCTGGGCCTGTTCACGTTCGTGCAGCAGTGGACGAACTTCTTCTGGCCGTCCATCGTGCTCAACCAGAACAACCCGACGCTGCCGCTCGTGGTGCGGTCCCTGCAGTCGAACTTCTTCGTCGACTACTCGCTCGTCATGGCCGGGATCTTCCTCGTCACGCTGCCGCTCATCGTCATCTTCATCTTCACCGGCCGCCAGCTCGTGGCGGGCATCATGCAGGGCGCCGTCAAGGGCTGACGCCCGGCGCCCCGCGCCGCACGACCCGCCCACCACCCGGTGGGCGCGGTCCGTGCTGCGCGCCGACCGTCGCGCGGGCGGGCCCGACCGGCCCGCCCGCGTGCCATCCCGCGACTTCTCGAAGGACAATCGACCATGACCAGCTTCGTCCCGTCCGCGCCCCTCCTCCCGAACCCGGCGACCGCGACCGGACGCGTCGAGATGCCCCCGGGCTTCCTCTGGGGCGCCGCGACGGCCGCGTTCCAGATCGAGGGCGCGGGGCGCACCGACGGGCGCACGGACTCCGTGTGGGACGCGTTCGCCCGCGTGCCGGGCGCCGTCGTGAACGGTGACGACGGCATGGTCGCGTGCGACCACTACCACCGGTACCGCGAGGACGTCGCGCTCCTGCGGGGCCTCGACCTCGGGGCCTACCGGTTCTCGACGTCGTGGGCCCGCGTGCGTCCCGACGGCGGCGCGGTGAACCCCGCCGGGCTCGCGTTCTACGACCGCCTCGTCGACGAGCTGCTCGCGGCGGACGTCCTGCCGTGGCTCACGCTCTACCACTGGGACCTCCCCCAGGCGCTCGAGGACAAGGGCGGCTGGACGTCGCGCGACACGGCGTACCTCTTCGCCGAGTACGCGGTGACGATGCACGAGGCGCTCGGTGACCGCGTCGGCGTGTGGACGACCCTCAACGAGCCGTGGTGCTCCGCGTTCCTCGGCTACACCGCGGGCGTGCACGCACCGGGCCGGCAGTCGCGCGAGGACGGCCTCGCGGCCGCGCACCACCTGCTGCTCGGGCACGGCCTCGCGGTCCAGGCGCTGCGCGAGCGCGCGCCGGAGGCGAACCTCGGGCTCACGCTGAACTTCACCGTGTCCGACCCGGTCGACCCGCAGGACCAGGCCGACGTCGACGCCGCGCGCCGGATCGACGGCCAGTTCAACCGGATCTTCCTCGACCCCGTCTTCCACGGCGAGTACCCGGCCGACGTCCTCGAGGACGTCGCGCCCTACGGGCTGCTCGAGCACGTCAAGGACAGCGACCTTGAGATCATCTCCACCCCGATCGACACGCTCGGGGTCAACTACTACGACGGCGGGGCCGTCTCGGCCCGCCCGCAGGCGACGGCGCCCGGCGCCGAGGGCGACGGTGCCGGGGGCACCCGCCCCGAGGGCGTCCGCGACGAGGCGGCCGACGACGCGCCGGTGCGCCCGACGTCGTCCCCCTACCCCGCCGCGGACGGCGTGCACGCCCACTCGCGCGGCCTGCCGCGCACGGACATGGGCTGGGAGGTCCAGCCCGAGGGGCTGACGCGCCTGCTCACGCGCCTGCAGCGCGACTTCACCGGCCCGCGCGGCGTCGCGATGTACATCACCGAGAACGGTGCCGCCTACCCGGACCAGGTGGGCCCGGACGGCTCGGTCGACGACCAGGACCGGCTCGAGTTCCTCGACGCGCACCTGCGCGCGACGCGCGACGCGATCGACGCCGGGGCGGACGTGCGCGGCTACTTCGCGTGGTCGCTCCTCGACAACTTCGAGTGGGCGCTCGGCTACACGAAGCGGTTCGGCATCGTCCGCGTCGACTACGAGACGCAGGAGCGCACCGTCAAGGCGAGCGGCGCCTGGTACGGCCAGGTCGCGCGCGACAACGCGATCCCGGCGCGCGAGACGCCGGCCGCGGACCCCGCCCCGGCCGAGTGAGGACGACGGTGAGGACACGGTGAGCGGGGCGGTGCGGACCGGGGAGCGCGCGCGCGATACTGTCCGGATGAACAGCCTGCGCTCCGCGCCGACCCTGGACGAGGTGGCCCAGACGGCGGGTGTCTCGCGCTCGACGGCGTCGCGCGCCATCAACGGCGGCCTGCGGGTGTCCCCCGAGGCGCAGGCGGCGGTCGACGCCGCTGTCGCGCAGCTCGGCTACACGCCCAACCGCGCCGCCCGCTCGCTCGTGACGCGCCGCACGGACTCGATCGCCCTCGTGGTCCCCGAGCCGGACGAGCGCATCCTCACCGACCCGTTCCTCGCGGGCACGATGCGCGGCGTGAGCGCCGCGCTCGGCGGCACCGACCTGCAGCTCGTGCTGCTGTTCGCGCGCCCCGACGAGCAGCCGGGCCGCATCGTGCGGTACCTGAGCAGCGGCCACGTCGACGGCGCGATCGTCGCGTCGCACCACCGCGACGACGAGCTCGAGGAGGCGCTCCTCGCGGCGCGCCTGCCCGCCGTCTTCGTGGGGCGGCCGTTCCGCCCGACGCCGGACCTCCTCTACGTCGACGTCGACAACGTCGAGGGCGGGCGCCTCGCGGCGCGGCGCCTCGTCGAGGCGGGCCGGCGCCGCATCGCGACGATCGCCGGCCCGCAGGACATGACGGCGGGCGTGGACCGGCTCACGGGCTTCCGCGAGGTGCTGCGCGAGGCCGGCCTGCCGGACGACGCGGTCGAGATCGGCGACTTCGCCGTCGCGGGCGGCGCGGCGGCCATGGAGCGCCTCCTCGCCGCGCACCCCGACGTCGACGGCCTGTTCGTCGCGTCCGACCTCATGGCCGAGGGCGCGCTGCGCGTGCTCGCGGCCCACGGCCGCGACGTGCCGCGCGACGTGTCCGTCGTCGGCTTCGACAACCTCGCCACCGCCGCCACGACGTCGCCCCCGCTCACGACGGTGCAGAACCCGATGGTCGAGATGGTGCGCGGCGCGACCGACCTCCTGCTCGACCTCGTGGGCGGCCGCGGCGACGAGATCGCGTCGCAGGTCCTCGCACCCGAGCTCGTCGAGCGCGACTCCGTCTGATCCGTCGTCGGTCCCCGACGGCGCCCCGGCAGCCCCGGGCCGCCGGGGCGCGACGCCGTGGGCGGTCGCTCGTAGCCTGGCGTCGTGCACCCGTCCACGGAACCGGTGGCCACGCTCTCGCGGGCCGACGTCCTCGCCGCACGCTGGCACGCCCACCAGCTCGACCGGGCGCCCGGCGCGGCCGCCGCGGCGTCGGACGTCGCCGTCCTCGACCTGGGCGTCCAGGACACGGGGGCCGACGGCGCCGCGTGGGCGCTCGCCGTCCGCGGCGCCCCGCCGATCACGCCCGGCACCCTGCCGCCCGACCTCGCGCTCGCGTGGACGCTGCGCGGGGCCCCGCACGTCTACCGCCGCGCGGACCTCGCCGAGGTCGCGACCGCCACGGCGCCGTTCTCCGAGGCCGACGCCGCCAAGCGGGTCTACGACGCGAGCCGACCGCTCCGTGCGGCCGGTGTCGCCGTGCTCGACGCCCTGCGCACCGAGGCACGGCTGGAGCGCGAGCTCGTCGAGACGCCGACCGTCAAGGGCGACCTCTCGACGCGGCTCACCGCGCGGCTCCCGGAGCCGCACCTGCGCTGGTGCAAGCCGTGCGGCGCCACGCACAGCTACGAGCAGACGTTCCGCCTCGCGGCCCTGCAGGCCGGGCTCGAGCTCGAGCCGGGCTCGTCCCCGCCCGTGCTGCGGCGCGTCCCCGGGCTCGAGCCGCCGCTCTACGGGCGCCTCGGCGGCGACGCCCCGCCGCGCCTGGACGTCGTGCGCGGCTACCTGCGGTTCTTCCCCGGCGCGAGCGTCCAGGACACCGCCGCGTTCCTCGACGCCCCGGTCAAGGACGTCCGGAGCCGGTGGCCCGACGACGCGCTCCGCGTCGAGGTCGCCGACGTCGACCCGGGTGCGCGGCCGACCGAGCGCTGGGTGCTCGCCGACGACCTCGGGCGCGTCACGGGCGCCGCCGCGCGCGAGCGCGACGCGCGGCCCGCGGCCGGTGTCCCGGCCGTGCGCCTCGTGGGCCCCTACGACCTGTTCCTCCAGCTGCGCGACCGCGCGACGCTCGTCCCGGACGTCGCGCGCGCCCAGGACCTGTGGCGGGTCCTCGGCCGGCCCGGGGCCGTGCTCGCGGGCGGCGAGGTCGTGGGCACGTGGCGGCCCCGCGCGTCGGGCCGCCGCCTCACGGTCCGCACCGACCCGTGGGTCCCGTGGGACGCCGGGCTCACCGACGCCGTCGCCGAGCAGGCGGAGCGCCTGCGCGCGTTCCGCGACGCGACGTCCGTGACGGTGGTACCGGCGCAGGACGCGCAGTAGAGCCCGGGCCTCTCCCTCGACGGCGCCGCGGGTCAGCGCTTCACGTGGCCGTACCGGTGGGTCGTGCGACTGACCGCCTGCTCGTGGAGCACGGCGAGCAGCTCGCGACGACCGCTCGCGACGACGGGGTGGTCGAGCACCGTCACCTCGCCCACGCGCTCGGCCGCGGCCTCGTGCAGCCCCGGCGCCGAGCCGACGACGCGGACCCGGCCCCGGACCGCGCCGGACGCGACGCGGCGCGCGAACTCCTCGTCGCTCACGGCGGCGTCGCCCGTGCTCGGCACGACGACCGCCGGCACGCCTGCGGTGCGCGCGGCGTGGAGCACGCGCTGGACCTCGACGGGGAGGGCGTCCGCACCGACGCGCACGGTGAGCACGTCGACCGGGCGGTAGCGGAACACGTTCGCCTCGACGTGCAGACCCGAGGGGTCGTGGCCCACGGAGAACTCCCGCGCCCACCAGCGCGCGTCGTCGGCCTGCGCCCACGCGAGCCACGCCTCGGGCGCGGTCTCGCGCGCGGGCGGCGTGGCGTCGGCCGGCGCGGCACGCCCCGGGCCGGTGCTGCCCGACGACGTCCCCGCGCCCTCGCCGGCGTCCTCGCCCGGCGCGTCGCTCCAGCGCCCGAGCTGCGCGACGTAGTTCGGCCCGCCCGCCTTGGCGCCCGGGCCGACGGCCGACTGCTTCCAGCCGCCGAACGACTGCCGCTGCACGATCGCGCCCGTGATGTGCCGGTTGACGTAGGCGTTGCCCACCTGGACGGCGTCGAGCCAGCGCTCGACCTCCGCGTCGTCGAGGCTGTGGATGCCGCCGGTGAGCCCGAACGGCACGGCGTTCTGGAGCGCGATCGCCTCGTCGAGCGTCGCGGCGGTCACGATCCCGAGGACGGGGCCGAAGTACTCGGTGAGGTGGAACGGCGACCCGGGCGCGACGCCCTCCTTGAGGCCGGGCGTCCAGAGGCGGCCCTCCAGGTCGGGTCCGCCGTCGAGCAGCCGCGGCCGCACGAGCCAGGACTCCCCCGGCTCCAGGGTCGTCAGCGCGTGCAGCAGCTTGCCCGACGCGGGCTCGGTGAGCGGGCCCATGGTCGTCGAGACGTCGGTCGCCGGACCGACGGCGAGCGAGCGCACCGCGTCCACGAGCTGGCGCCGCACGCGCCGCCCCGTCTCGGTCCGCGGGTCGCCCGCCGAGCCGACGAGGATCGCGAGCGACGCGGCCGAGCACTTCTGCCCCGCGTGCCCGAACGCCGACCGCACGAGGTCCGCGACCGCGAGGTCGAGGTCCGCCGACGGCGTGACGACGAGCGCGTTCTTGCCCGACGTCTCGGCGAGCACCGGGCGCGACGGCTTCCACCGCGCGAAGAGCTGCGCGGTCTCGATCGAGCCCGTGAGCACGACGCGCGCGACGTCGTCGTGCGTCACGAGGCGGGTGCCGAGCTCGTCGTCGGGCACGCGGACGTACTGCACGACCTCCGTCACCGAGCCCGCGTCCAGCCCCGGGAAGTCTCCCGGCGCCGCGGCCACCGCGTCGCGCAGGCCCGCGTGGACCGCCTCGACGGCGACCTCGAGGCAGCGCGGCGTCGGCGGCGCGGGCTTGGCGAGCACGGCCGACCCGGCCGCGAGCGCCGCGAGGACCCCGCCCACGGGGATCGCGACGGGGAAGTTCCACGGCGGCGTGACGAGCGTGACGCCGTCGGGCGCGAACCGGGCGCCGGGCACGTGGTCCAGCTCCTCGGCGGAGCGCGCGTAGTAGCGCGCGAAGTCGACGGCCTCGCTCACCTCGGGGTCGGCCTCGGCGACGGTCTTGCCGGGCTCGTGCACCATCGCGGCGACGAGGTCGGTGCGTGCCTCCTCCAGGCGCCGGGCGACCGCACGCAGGGCGGCGGCGCGGGCCGCCGGGGCGACCTGCGACCACGCGGCGGTCGCGCGCACGGCGGTCGCGACGGCGTCGTCCACCTGCGCGGTCGTGGTGAGCTCGGGCGTGCGGACGGGGACGTACCCGGAGCCGGTCCCGGTGACGTGGCGGGCCCAGTCGCGCGAGGCGGCGACCGCCGGGTCGGTGTCGGGGGCGTTCGCGAACCCGGCGCCGGCCCGGGTGCCGGTCCCGGTGCTCTCGGGCACGGTGCCGGCGCCGACGGCGGGCCGGGGCGTGCGGCGCGGCGCGACGTCGGTCTCGGCGTAGTGCACCCCGTGGCGCACGGACGCGCGGAACGCGGCCTCCTGGCGCTCCATGGGGCTGCCCGCGGGCGACCCGTCGGGCGCGAACATGGCGTGCAGGAAGTTCTGCTCGGCGGCGTTCTCCTCGAGGCGGCGCACGAGGTAGGAGATCGCGACGTCGAAGTCCTCGTCGCGCACGACGGGTGTGTACAGCACGACGCGCCCGCCGCGCCCCGCGTGCGGGCCGCTCTCGACGCGGTCGGCCGCGACCTCGTCGCGCACGGCGCGCGCCTCGCCCGGGGCCATGCCCTGGAGCATCTCGACGTCGAGCGCGTGGCTCACGCCGCGGGCCCGGCCGAGGAGCACGGCGAGCGCGACGTGGAAGAGGTTGTGGCTCGCGACGCCGATGCGCACGGCGTCGGTCCGCGGCGCGCGCAGGGCGTGGTCGAGGAGGCGGACGTAGTTGGCGTCGACGTCGGGCTTGGTCGGGTAGGGCGCCTGCGGCCAGCCGTGCAGCTCGGCCTCGACGGCCTCCATCGCGAGGTTCGCGCCCTTGACGAGGCGCACCTTGACCGGCGCTCCCCCGGCGGCGACGCGCTCGGCCGCGAAGCGCGTGAGCCCGTCGAGCGCACCGAGCGCGTCGGGCAGGTACGCCTGGAGCACGATCCCGGCCTCGAGGTCGTGCAGGTCGTCGTGCGCGAGGATCTCGCGGAAGACCGCGGTCGTGAGCGCGAGGTCCTTGTACTCCTCCATGTCGAGGTTGAGGAAGACGCCGTGGTCGCGCGCGGCCCGGTACAGCGGCAGGAGCCGCTCCACGACCCGCGCGCACGACCCGTCGAGGTCCCACGTGACGAGCTGCGACGCGACGGACGACACCTTGACCGACACGTAGTCGACGTCGGGCCGCCGCACGAGCGCGAGGGTGCGCTCGAGGCGGGCGTCCGCCTCGGCCTCGCCGAGCACGGCCTCGCCGAGGAGGTTGACGTTGAGCGCGTAGCCCTCCGCGCGGGTCCGGGCGAGGTGCGGGCCGAGGCCGCGGCCGGCGTCGGCCACGAGGTGGCCCACGAGCTGGCGCAGGCGCACGCGCGCGGCCGGCACGACGACGCGCGGCAGCACCTGTGCGACACCCGCCCCGACGCGCAGGAGGGACCGGTCGACCGGCCCGAGGAACGACCCCGCGCTGCCCGCGAGCTGGCCGAGGCGGCCGAGCGCCCGCGCGGCGACGTGCACGTCCTGGGGGCGCGCGACGTCGTCGACGAACCGGACCGCGAGCTCGAGGCCCGCGGGGTCGGAGACGAGCGCACCGAGCCGCTCGGCGGTCTTGCGGGCGCGCGCGTCGCCCGCTCCCTCGCTGGCGGCGAGCCAGCGCCGGGCCAGCGCGACGGCCTCCTCGACGAGGTCGTCCGGGGAGGTGAGGCTCGTGTCGCCGACAGGTCCGGGGGTGGGGAGCGGCCGGGCGGGCGCGTCGTTGCTCATCCCTCCAGGGTGCCTCGGGTCGCGGTGACTCGTCTTGTACGATCCGGGGCGACATGACACCCGACCGCGACAACGCCGAGACCTCGCCGCCCGCGGCGGACCAGCTCCTCCGAGCGCTCAGCCCCGCCATGGTCGCGCTCATGGACGAGCTGCCGGACACGATGTTCTGCGCGAAGGACGTCACGGGCCGGTACGTCGCGGTCAACCCCGTGTTCGTCGCGCGGACGACCGAGCGCTCGCGCCGCGCGGTGCTGGGCCGACGCGCGCGCGACCTGTTCGTCCCGCAGCTCGCCGAGCGCTACGAGCAGCAGGACGCCGAGGTGCTGCGCGGGCGCGCGCTGCGCGGCGAGCTCGAGCGCATCCGGCGGCTCGGCGGCACGTCGGGCTGGTTCCTCACGTCCAAGCTCCCCGTGCACGACGACGCCGGTCACCTCGTCGGCCTCGTGTCCGTCTCGCACGACCTGCGTGCGGGCGCGGCCGACGACGCGACCATGGACTCCCTCGCCGCGCTCGTCGCCGCGGTCGAGACGGACCTCGGCGCCCGCTGGACGACGGCGCGGCTCGCCGAGGCGGCGGGCTGCACGCCCGCGGTGCTCGACCGGCGGGTGCGGCGCGTGTACGGCGTGACGCCGCGCCAGCTCGTGCTGCGCACCCGGGTCGACCACGCGACACGCCTCCTCGCGGGGAGCGCCATGACGATCGGCGACGTCGCGGCGGCGAGCGGGTTCTACGACCAGCCCTCGTTCACGCGCACCTTCGCGCGCCTCGCGGGCGAGACCCCTGCTCAGTACCGCCGTCGCACGCGCCGCTGACCTCCGCCCGCGCGACGGCGACGGCGCCCGCGGTGGCGAGCGACGCCGTCGGGCACGGAGACTGACGGCATGACCTCCGCAGACCCCGCCCCCGTCCCCACGGTCGAGCTGCCCGGCGGCACGATGCCCCTGCTCGGCCTCGGCACGTGGCAGTCCGAGGGCGACGACGCCTACCGCGCCGTGCGCCACGCGCTCGACGTGGGCTACCGGCACGTCGACACCGCGACGGGCTACGGCAACGAGGCGCAGGTCGGGCGCGCGCTCGCCGACTCGTCCGTCGACCGCGGCGACGTGTTCGTCACCACCAAGCTCCCGCCGGACGCCGCGGGCCGCGAGCGCGAGACGCTCGAGGCGTCGCTGCGCGACCTCGGCACGGACCACGTCGACCTGTGGCTCATCCACTGGCCGCCGGCGGGCGAGGCGTCGCCGTGGGTGTGGGAGCGGTTCGTCGAGCTGCGCGACGAGGGCAAGGTGCGCTCGATCGGGGTGAGCAACTACTCCGTCGACCAGGTCGACGTGCTGTCCGAGCAGGTCGGCGAGACGCCCGCCGTCGACCAGATCCCGTGGAGCCCGGCCGACTACGACCACCGGGTCGCGCACGAGCTCGCGCAGCGCGGCGTCGTGCTCGAGGGGTACAGCCCGTTCAAGCGCACCGACCTCGACGCGCCGGTCCTCGCGGAGGTCGCGGCGGCGCACGGCGTCACGCCCGCGCAGGTCGTGCTGCGCTGGCACCTCGACCACGGGTTCGTCGTCATCCCGAAGTCCGTGACGCCGGAGCGGATCGAGGCGAACTTCCGGGTGACCGGGTTCTCCCTCACCGCGGACGAGCTCGCGGCCGTCGACGCCCTGGGGCACCGCCGGGGCGCGTGAGCGGCGAGCGCCCGCGCCGGGGGTAGCGTGACCCTCGGTGCCGCACACCCCCGCGGCACCGAGGAGAACCTCGAACCGGAGGAACCGTGACGACGACGTCCGTGCCGCCCGCCACCACGAGCGACGGCCCCGCCCCCACCGACAGCACCGATCTCCCCCGCGGCACGCGCCGCTCCCCCGACGCCGGGGCCCCGGCGTCCGCGCTCGACACCGCGCACGCGCAGCTCGCCGGCGCGGTCCGCTTCCTCGGCTACGACGACGGCCTGCACGAGATGCTCGCGACCCCGCGCCGCGAGGTGAACGTGGCCGTGCCGCTGCGGCGCGACGACGGCCGCACCGTCCTGTTCCACGGCTACCGCGTGCAGCACAACGTGTCGCGCGGTCCGGGCAAGGGCGGCCTGCGGTACGCGCCGAGCGTCGACATCGACGAGGTCCGCGCGCTCGCCATGTGGATGACGTGGAAGTGCGCCCTCGTGGACCTGCCGTACGGCGGCGCGAAGGGCGGCGTCGCGATCGACCCGCGCTCCTACTCCGAGGCGGAGCTCGAGCGCGTGACGCGCCGCTACACGTCGGAGATCATGCCGGTCATCGGGCCCGAGCGGGACATCATGGCGCCCGACATGGGCACGAGCGAGCGGACCATGGCCTGGGTCATGGACACCTACTCCGTCAACCAGGGCTACACGATCCCGGCGGTCGTGACCGGCAAGCCCATCACCGTGGGCGGGTCGCTCGGTCGGACGACGGCGACGAGCGCCGGGGTCGTGCACGTCACCGCCGCGGCGCTCGAGGAGGCGGGCGTGCCGCTGTCCGACGTGCGCGTCGCCATCCAGGGCTTCGGCAAGGTCGGGTCGCACGCGGCCGCGATCTTCGCGGCCCGCGGCGCCCGCGTCGTGGCGGTGTCCGACCAGTACGGCGGGGTGCACGCCCCGGACGGTCTCGACGTGCGGGCGCTGGTCGAGCACGTCGCCGCGACCGGCAGCGTCGTGGGCTTCGACCGGGCCGACCCGGTCGACAACGACGCGCTGCTCGCGCTCGACGTCGACGTGCTCGTGCCGGCCGCGGTCGAGGGCGTGCTCGACGGCGACACCGCCCGGACCGTGCGCGCGCGCTGGGTCGTCGAGGGCGCCAACGGCCCGACGACCGCCGAGGGCGACCGCGTGCTCGCGAAGAACGGCGTGACCGTGGTGCCGGACGTGCTCGCGAACGCGGGCGGCGTCGTCGTCTCCTACTTCGAGTGGGTCCAGGCGAACCAGGCGTACTGGTGGACCGCGGAGGAGATCGGCGACAAGCTCGAGCACCGCATGCTCCACGCCTACGAGGAGGTCGCGGGCCTCGCGCGCCGAGAGGACCTGAGCCTGCGCGACGCGGCGCTCGTCATCGGCGTCCAGCGCGTGGCGGAGGCCCACCAGATCCGAGGCCTCTACCCCTGACGATCCACGCTCCGCCCCGCCGAGCACGGGGTCCGCGACCGTCCTGGGCTCGATCCGGTCGCCGACCCCGTGCTCGGCGGGTGCTCAGGGGCGTGACCGGCGGGTTGCCGCTAGCAGCGCCGCGATCAGCGCTGTTGCGGACGCTCCGACGGCGGCCCAGGCGACGGTGGGGTCGACGAGGTCGCCCTGGAACCGTCCGACGGCGATCCACGCGAGGCCCCACGACATCGCGAGGCCGATGCCGAGGGCGACCGCGCGGCGCCCGGCGGCGAACGCCGCCCACGCGACGGACAGCGCCGCGGCGAGCACCACGAGCACGACGGACCAGCCCGTCGCGCCGAGCCCGAGCTCGCCGACGCCCGCGTCGGTGAGCGCCGCGGCGACGTTCGCGAGCGTCGCGACGCTCACCCAGCCGGTGTACAGGCCCATCGTCCCGTCGAGCACGACGGCCTGCGCCGTCGACTCGGGCCGACGGCGCACGAGCCGCACGACGACCACCGCGTCGACGGCGAGCAGCGCCGCGATGACGACGACGCTCAGCGGGACCCACCCGGCCTGCACGACGCCGATCCACGCGGCGTTGAGGACCATGGACACGAGGACCCACCACGCGGTCGCGCGCAGGCGCGGGCTCGTCGCGTGCCGCGGCAGCACCTGGTAGACGGCGAACACGAAGAGCCCGAGGTAGATCACCGACCAGATGCGGAACGCCGGGTTGTCCGGCGCGACGGGCGTCGCGGTCGAGGACAGCGCGCCCCCGGCGGTCTGCTCGACGGACGTGCCGCCGAAGGCGCCCGCGCCGTACGCCGCGGCACCGGCGGCGACGAGCGAGCCCACGAGGACGACGACCTGACGGACCCGGTCGGAGGGGGCGGGGGCGCGGACGCTTCCCGCGGGGACGGCGGCTGCGGTGGTCATGCCTCCAGCCTGACATCACTCAGCATGCTGAGCATCTCGGGCGACCCGCCGCTCCCCCGTCACCGAGAACGACTCTGCTCGTCGCCGAGAACGACCCTGGTGCCGATATCGCGGGGACATCGACACCAGGGTCGTTCTCGGCCGCGGGCCTGCGCGGGTCGGGCGGGCGAGCAGACGGGCGGGGCTCAGGCCAGGGGCTGGCGGTCCGCCCAGTCGGCGAGCGTCGTGCGCGGGCCCGTGAAGAACGGGACCTCCTCGCGCACGTGGCGGCGCGCCTCGGTCGCGCGCAGCTCGCGCATGAGGTCGACGATGCGGTGCAGCTCGTCGGCCTCGAACGCGAGGATCCACTCGTAGTCGCCCAGCGCGAACGACGCGACCGTGTTGGCCCGCACGTCGGGGTAGTCCTTCGCGGCGAGGCCGTGGTCGCGCAGCATGGTGCGGCGCTCGGCGTCGGGCAGGAGGTACCAGTCGTACGAGCGCACGAACGGGTACACCGACAGGTAGTCGCGCGGCTCCTCGCCCGCGAGGAACGCGGGCACGTGCCCCCGGTTGAACTCCGCCGGGCGGTGCAGCGCCACGTTCGACCACACGGGCTCGAGGTGCGCGCCCAGGCCGCTCGCGCGCAGGTGCTGGTAGGCACGCTGCACCGACTCGACCGTCGGGCCGTGCCACCACACCATGAGGTCGGCGTCCGAGCGCAGGCCCGCGACGTCGTACCAGCCGCGCACGACGAGGTCGCCGTCCGTCGCGGACGGGTCGTCGCCACCGCCGACGGCGGCCAGCGCGTCGGCCACGAGGCCGGCACGCTCGTCGGCCTCGGCGGGCAGGGGCGCGGCCGTCGCGAAGACGGACCACATCGCGTAGCGGATGGTGGTGTTGATCTGCTCGTGGTCCGCGGGTACGCGCGCGGCGTCGTTCATCGGGGTTCCTCTCGGGTCCGTGCGGGGGTGTCCGCCGGGGTTCAGCTGTGGATGTCCGTGCTGCACAGCGCCGGGACGCCGCTCGGCTCGCCGTCGCGGCGCAGGCAGCAGCCCGGCGCGCACACCGAGCGGAACGCGGGCAGCGCGCCCACCGTGGCCTGCTCGACGACCTCGCCGCGCGCGAGCGCCGCGCGCTCGACGAGCAGGTCGACGAGACCGCGCACGAACGGCTCGCGCGTGCTCACGGTGCCCGCGCGGACCGCGGTCATCCCGAGCCCCGTCGCCGTCTCCATCGCCTCGGTGTCGAGGTCGTACGCGACCTCCATGTGGTCGGAGACGAAGCCGATCGGCGACAGCACGACGTCGCGGACGCCGTCCTGCGCGAGGGCCTCGAGGTGGTCGTTCACGTCGGGCTCGAGCCACGGCTGGCTCGGCGGGCCGGACCGCGAGCAGTACGCGAGGTCCCACGCGACGTCGTGACCCAGGCGCGCCGAGACCTCCGCCGCGATCACGCGCGCGAGGTCGAGGTGCTGCTCGGAGTACGTCGCGAACGAGATGCGCGACGCCGCCTCCATCGTGTCCGGGATGGAGTGCGTGACGAACACGAGCCGCGCGGCCGCGCCGTCGCCGCCCTTGTCCGCGAGCGCCGCGTAGCCGTCGAGCACCGCGTCGACGTTCGCCTGCGCGAAGCCCGGGTGGTTGAAGTAGGAGCGCACCTTGTCGAACTGCACGCCCGTGGAGCCGTCGGGGCCGAGCTGGCCGCGCCCGTCGAGCACGACCGCGAGGTCCTCGCGGTACTGGCGGCAGCCCGAGTACGACGAGTACGCGGACGTCACCAGGGCGACCGCGTTCTTCGCGCCCAGCGCCTCGAGCTCGTCGATCGCGTCGGTCGTGTACGGCTCCCAGTTGCGGTTGCCCCACACGACGGGCAGCTCGACGCCGCGGCGCGCGAGCTCGGCCTCGAGCGCCGCCTTGAGCGCGAGGTTCTGCTCGTTGATGGGGCTCTTGCCGCCGAAGCCGTAGTAGTGCTCGCCGACCTCCTCGAGGCGCGAGTCCGGGATGCCCTTGCCCGCGGTGACGTTGCGCAGGAACGGCACGACGTCCTCGGGCTTGTTGGGCCCGCCGAACGAGTACAGCAGCAGCGCGTCGTACGGGCGCAGGTCGGGGGTGGGACCGGGGTCGACGGCGCTCGCGGGGGTGGCGGCGGGCTCGACGGGCTCGACGGGCTCGACGGGCGCAGCGGCCCGGCCCGTGTCGGCAGTGACGTCCTGGGGGGAGAACGGGGGCATGCTCCCGATCATGGCACCCGCTCCTGAGCCCGCTCGTCCGGAAGCGGGCACCTCGGACGTGACATTGACGGGACAGAGTGTCACCTCGTCCCTCGCGAGGACGCTCGCACCCTAGACTCGGGCCGCTCGTCCCTCGGGCCGCGCCGCAGGCACCGACGCCCGCGCACGAGCCGCCCGAGCCGACCACGTGGAGGTGGAGCCGTGCCGCTCCCGGAGATCACCGAGCGCGTGCCGCTCACGCGCCCCGACGGCCGCCTCGACCGCCGGGCCGTCGGCTGGGCCCGCCGGCCCCTCGTCGACACCGACGCGATCGGGCGGCGCGGCGCGGGCGGCCCGCGCCGGTTCGGCCGGAACAAGCGCTGGGAGTACTGGGGCGTCACCACCCCGACGCACGTCCTCGCCCTCACCGTCTCCTCGATCGACTACGCCACGGTGCACGAGGTGTGGGTCCTGGACCGGGAGTCGGGGCGGACGTGGGGTGCCGACGCGACCGTGGTGCCGGCGCGCGGCGTCGAGCTCCCCGGCACGCTGGGCGACGGCCCGGCGCGCGCCCGGGCGAGGAACCTCGCGATCGACCTCGACGAGGTCGACGGCGGCACGCGCCTGCGGGCACGCACGCGCGACGTCTCGTTCGACGTCGTCGCCACGCTGCCGCCGGGTCACGAGCGGCTCGCGGTGGTGGTCCCGTGGAGCGACACGCGGTTCCAGTACACGGTCAAGGACGTGGCCCGCCCCGCGCACGGCACGCTGTGGGTCGACGGCCGGACGGTCGACGTGCCCGCCGGGTCGTCGTGGGCCGTGCTCGACCACGGCCGCGGGCGCTGGCCGTACGACGTCCGGTGGAACTGGGGCGCGGGCTCGGGCGAGAGCCACGGCCGGGTCGTCGGGATCCAGGTGGGCGGCCGCTGGACGGTCGGCACCGGGTCGACCGAGAACGCGGTCCTCGTCGACGGGCGCCTCCACCACCTCCCCGACGAGCTCGTGTGGGACTACGACCTCGCCGACCCGGACCGGCCGTGGCGCGTCAGCGGCGGCGGGCTCGACGCGACGTTCGTGCCCTTCCACACGAAGGTCACGCGCACGCACCTCGGGGTCGTCTCGTCGTCGACCGACCAGTGCTTCGGACGCTGGTCGGGCACGTTCACCCCGTCGGCCGCGCCGGGTGCGGGCGGCACGCCGTCCGCGCCGGGCGCGGGCGGCACGCCGTCCGCGCCGGGCGCGGGCGGCACGTCGTCCGCGCCGGTGCGGTTCGACGGGCTCGTCGGCTGGGCCGAGGAGGTCCACAACCGCTGGTGACCGCCCCGCACCCCGGCCCCGCTTGCCAGTCCCCCGCCCCTGCCTAGCGTGGGGAACGACCCGGCGGCACCGACGCCGTCGGGCGTGCCCCGCGACGACGGCGACCCCGTCCGCGGCGGCCGTGCCGGCACCGGAGCCGGCGCCAGTGGGAAGGGGAGTCTCATGCAGGCACGACGAGGACGGTTCAGCGCACGGACGACGGGGGTCGCGGCCGCCGCGGCGCTCGTGATGCTCCTGCCGCTCGGCGGCGGTGGCGAGCGCGGCGACGACCGGGGCGGCGACCGCGGCGGCGGCCAGGGTCACGGGAACGACCGCGCCCGCAACGTCATCTTCATCCAGGGCGACGGGCTCGGGCTCTCGCACCGCGAGCTGGTCCGGCTCGCGACGGTCGGCAAGGACGGGCAGCTCGCGATGGACTCGCTCGAGCACGCCGGCTGGACCACGACGGACTCGGCCGACCCCGAGGAGGCCGTCACGGACTCCGCGGCGGGCGCGACGGCGTTCGCGTCCGGGGTCCGGACGTACAACGGGGCGGTGGGCGTCGACGTCGACGGCAACCCGGTCCCGACGCTCCTCGAGGCGGCCCGGGACGCGGGCAAGGCCACGGGCCTGGTCACGACGGCGCAGGTCACCGACGCGACGCCCGCGGCGTTCGGCGCGCACGTGCCCGACCGCGGCGACCAGAGCGAGATCGCGCGCCAGCTCCTCGAGGGCTCGCGGCCCGACGTCGTCCTCGGCGGCGGCGAGGACTGGTGGTACCCGGCGGGCGACCCCGGCGCGTGGGAGGACAACCCCGCGAAGGACCCGACCGAGCAGAGCAAGGGGACGAAGGGGAACCTCGTCGAGCGCGCGCAGGGCCTCGGCTACACGTACGTGAGCGACGCCGAGGGGCTCGCGGACGCGCGCGGGCGCAAGCTGCTCGGCCTGTTCGCGAACGAGGAGATGTTCGAGCAGCGCAACGAGGGCGAGGGCGACCTGTACGAGCCGGAGGTGCCGCTCGTCGACATGACGGCCAAGGCGCTCGACGTGCTGTCGCGCGACCGCGACGGGTTCTTCCTGCTCGTCGAGGAGGAGGGTGTGGACGAGTTCGCGCACCGCTCCAACGCGACGCGCACGATCCAGGCCGGGCAGGCGCTCGACGAGACCGTCGCGCTGGCGCTGGACTTCCAGGAGCGGAACCGGGACACGCTCGTGCTCGTCGTGGGCGACCACGCGACGGGCGGGCTCGCGATCGAGAACGTCGACCCCGAGGACGAGGGCGGCGAGGGTGCGACGGCCGAGGACGGCCCGTTCGACCTCGCGGGCTCCGACCTGCAGTTCACGGTCGACTGGACGACGGGCGGCCACACGGGCGAGGCGACGCCGATCACCGCGCAGGGCCCGGGCGCCGCACGCCTCGCGGGCGCGCAGCGCAACACCGACGTCCACGACGCCGTCCTGCGCGCGATGCAGCCCCGCAGCCGCGGCTGAGCCGCCCGCGCCGCCGACCACGCCCCTGACGCCGCCGACCACGCCCCTGGCGCCGCCGAGCACGGGGTTGGGGGGGGGGGGGGGGGGGGGGGGGGGGGGGGGGGGGGGGGGGGGGGGGGGGGGGGGGGGGGGGGGGGGAGGGGGGG
>NZ_JBYTEQ010000009.1:184912-197604 GCF_058792115.1 Cellulosimicrobium sp. EB106-03-01-XG111 | reverse complement strand
TGCATGTGTTAAGCACGCCGCCAGCGTTCGTCCTGAGCCAGGATCAAACTCTCCGTAAATGAACAACGCCCACCACCAAACCGAAGCCCGGCAGTGAACAATCCATACGAAGCGAACCCCAACAGGGTTCACAAAACTGGCATCAACACGAAAGATGACATCATCTTCCGAAATCAACCAAAGGAATCCCAGACACAACCAACCCAACCACCCGACGGGCAACCAGGCCAGCCATGCCACAGGGACAAAAAATTTGGCATTGACTAACAAGCACACTGTTGAGTTCTCAAACAACCGACACACACCAACTCAGCACCACCCGACCGGGCAGAACCTCGCTTGGGGCAACTTCTCTAATCTACCAGACCCTCGGTGTCCCTTCCAACTCGGTGTTCCGAGCTCGGAGGGCCTGCCGTGGAGCCAGCAGCCTCGAAGCTCGTCAGGGCGCGCGAGGCACCCGGTCGATCTTCGAGGGGACCGCCCGGGGGACCAGCCACCGTCTCGGATGATCGAGACCCGGTGTCCGTTCCTCCCTGCCGGGCGAACGTCGAGAACACTACACGCGCTCCGCAGGAGTGCCAAATCCGCTCGGTGGCGCAGCCGCCGGCGGCGACGGCGAAGGGGCCGGCACCGCTCGACGCGGCCCGGCCCCTCCTGGCCCTCGCCCTTCCGGGTCAGCCGGCGACGGCGACCCCGAGGGTCTTCTTGCCCCGGCGCAGGAGCGCGAACCGTCCGTGCAGCAGGTCGTCAGCCCCGAGCACCGCGTCCTCACCCGTGATCTTGACGTTGTTGACGTACGCGCCGCCTTCGGCGACCGCTCGGCGCGCGGCCGCCTTCGACGCCACGAGCCCCGACGCCGCCAGGAGGTCGACGACCGGGTCGCCGACCTGCGCCGTCGCGCGCGGCAGCTCGGCGACCGCCGCCTCCAGCGTGCGCTCGTCGAGTCCGTCGAGGTCGCCGCGCCCGAAGAGCGCCTGGCTCGCGGCGACGACCGCCTCGGTCGCCGCCGCCCCGTGCACGAGCGTCGTCACGTCGGCCGCGAGCGTGCGCTGCGCCTCGCGCGCACCCGGCCGCTCCCGGACCGCGGCCTCGAGCTCCGCGATCTCCTCGCGCGAGCGGAAGGTGAAGATCTTCAGGAACCGCACGACGTCGTCGTCCGCCGCGTTGAGCCAGAACTGGTAGAAGGCGTACGGGCTCATCATGTCGGCGTCGAGCCAGACGGCGCCGCCTTCGGTCTTGCCGAACTTCGTGCCGTCGGCCTTCGTGATGAGCGGCGTCGTCATGACGTGCACCGACGCGCCCTCCGTCCGACGGATGAGGTCGACGCCCGAGAGCAGGTTGCCCCACTGGTCGTTCCCGCCCGTCTGGAGCGTGACCCCGTGGCGCCGGTAGAGCTCGTGGAAGTCGATGCCCTGGAGGATCTGGTAGCTGAACTCCGTGAAGCTGATGCCCTCGTCCGAGCTCAGGCGGCGCGCCACCGTGTCCTTGGCGAGCATCGTGCCGAGGCGGTAGTGCTTGCCCACGTCCCGCAGGAAGTCGATGGCCGACATCTCCGAGATCCAGTCGAGGTTGTTGACGACCCGCGCCGCGTTCTCCCCCTCGAAGTCCAGGAAGCGCGAGACCTGGCCGCGCAGGCGCTCGGTCCAGTCGGCGACCGTCTCCTTCGAGTTGAGCACCCGCTCCCCCGACTGGCGCGGGTCGCCGATCATGCCCGTCGCACCGCCCACGAGCGCGATCGGCCGGTGGCCGGCGAGCTGGAGGTGGCGCAGCAGGAGGAGCTGGACCAGGTGCCCGTGGTGCAGGCTCGGCGCCGTCGGGTCGAAGCCGCAGTAATAGGTGATCGGGCCCTCGGCCAGCGCGGCGCGCAGCGCGGCCTCGTCGGTGGACTGCGCCACCAGGCCTCGCCATTGCAGCTCGTCGAGAACGTCGCTCACTTCTGCTCCTTCGTCGAGTGCCCGTCGTGCGGGCACAGCGGTGCGGCCCCGTCCGGGCCGCGGGTCCTAGTCTGCCGTGCCGGCCGCCGTCGCCCGGACACCGCCCACCACGCGGGCGGCGCGGGTGGTGTGCCGCGGGCGACGGCCCCGGCTCAGCGGGACCGGGCGCTCACGCGGCGGTAGGCGGAGACGGTCGGGTCCCCCGCGAGCCAGTAGCGCCAGGGGAACAGCTCGCCGTCCCCGCCGTCGCCCGACACGCCCACGCGCGGTCCCGCGGCGATCGGCGGCCGGTGCGGCCCGTCCGTCGCCCGGTGCAGCACGAGCTCGCCGTCGGGATCGGTCAGCTCCGCGCCGTACTGGCGCAGGTCGAGGTCGAGCGCCACGGCAAGACGCGCGGGGCCGCGTGCGATCTGGCGGTCGGAGTCGCACCGGCCCGCGGCGACCCGGCGGGACCGGGCGAGCTCGACGCCGTCGGTCACCTCTCCGGCGCGCAGCAGGACGGCGGACGCGCGGCCCACCGGACCGCACACGACGTTGACGCAGTGGTGCAGGCCGAGGTGGCGGTAGACGTAGAGGCGGCCCGGCTCGCCGAACATGGCCCGGTTGCGCTCCGTGCGGCCGCGGAACGCGTGCGAGCCCGGGTCGCGCTCGCCGTCGTACGCCTCGACCTCGGTGATCCGCAGCGTGACGTCGCCCTCAGCGCTGCGCCGCGTGAGCAGGGAGCCGAGGAGGTCGCGCGCGACCTCCTGCACGTCGCGCGCGTACCAGCCGCGGGCCGGGGCGTCCCACGGCCCGACGACGCGCGCGCTCCCGGACTCCCCCGTCCCCACGATGCCCGGCACCGTGCCCGCCGCAGCCTCTGCCGGCATGCCACCACCTCCCGTCCCGGGCAATCTACGCCTCGCCCCCCACGTCCGGGCGGGACGCGGTCGGGTCCGGGCCGGGCGCCGTCCGCCCCGTGCGCACGAGCCGTCCCCACCCGTCGAGGACGACGTCCGCACGCTCGCGCGTGGCGTTGCGGCGGTAGTGCTCGCGCTCCGCGGCCATCCAGGCGAGCCAGTGGTCGCGCTGGTCCTCGCCGTCCCGGTCGAGGCCGCGCCGGAGCCGGACGTCGTCCGGCGCCTCGACCCACACGCGCAGCGCCGCGACCTCGTCGGCCTCGCGCCGCCCCGCCCCGCAGCCCTCGACCACGAGGTACGGCGCGACCGGGACGTCGTGCCACTCGGCGAAGCGGTCGAGGTGCCAGTCGAACCGGCGGTACCGCCCGGCCCGGCCCGCCGCGAGCGGCGTCAGCACCCACGCGTCGAGCCGCCCCCAGGCGGGCTCGAGCCCGCGCCATCCCTCGTAGAGGTCGTCCATGTGGAGCACCTGGGCGGGCAGCGCGTCGCCGAGCTGCGCGGCGAGCGTCGTCTTGCCCGAGCCCGCGGGCCCGTCCACGACGACGAGCCGTGTGCCCGACGTCGTCCCCTCCCCCGCGGCGACCTCGCCCGGGCCGGGCGGCCCGAGGCGCGGGACGGCGTCGCGCACCCGGCGGACGAGCTCGGCGAGGACGTCCGGGCCGACGCTCACGCCCGCGCCGCCGGGCACGCGCGCCGCACCGCGAGCCGGGGCACCGTCAGTCCTGGGCCCAGAAGCGGTACTCGGCCGAGCGCTCCTTCGCGGCCTCGAGCTGCTCGGCGACCCGCACCGGGGCGGTGCCGCCCACGGCGTCGCGCGACGCGAGCGAGCCCTCCACGCTCAGCACGTCGCGCACGCCCGGCGTGAGGTGCTCGGAGATCGACGCGAGGTCGTCGTTCGAGAGGTCCCACAGCTCGATGCCGCGCTCCTCGCACGCGCGCACGCACGCGCCCGCGACCTCGTGCGCGACGCGGAACGGCACGCCCTCGCGCACGAGCCACTCGGCGACGTCCGTCGCGAGCGAGAACCCCTGCGGAGCGAGCGACGCCATCCGGTCGGTGTCGAACTCGAGCGTCGCGACCATGCCGGAGAACGCGGGCAGCAGCACCTCGAGCGTGTCGACCTGGTCGAACACCGGCTCCTTGTCCTCCTGGAGATCGCGGTTGTACGCGAGCGGCAGGCCCTTGAGCGTCGCGAGCAGGCCCGCCAGGTCGCCGATGAGGCGACCCGCCTTGCCGCGCGCGAGCTCGGCGACGTCGGGGTTCTTCTTCTGCGGCATGATGCTCGACCCCGTGGAGTAGGAGTCGTGCAGGCGCACGAAGCCGAACTCCTTCGTCGCCCAGAGGATGACCTCCTCCGCGAGGCGCGAGAGGTCGACCCCGAGCATCGCGGCGACGAACGCGAACTCCGCGACGACGTCGCGCGACGCGGTGCCGTCGATCGAGTTCTCGACCGGGCCGTCGAACCCGAGCTCGGCGGCGACCGCCGCCGGGTCGAGGCCCAGCGACGAGCCCGCGAGCGCCCCCGAACCGTACGGGGAGCGGGCGGCACGCACGTCCCAGTCGATGAGCCGGTCGACGTCGCGCAGCAGCGGCCACGCGTGGGCGAGCAGGTGGTGCGCGAGGAGCACAGGCTGAGCGTGCTGGAGGTGCGTGCGCCCGGGCATGGCCGCGCCCGGGTGCGCGGCGGCCTGCTCGATCAGCGCGTCGACGACGTCGAGCACGAGGCGCGCGATCGTGCGCGCCTCGTCACGCAGGTACATGCGCGTGAGCGTCGCGATCTGGTCGTTGCGCGACCGGCCCGCGCGCAGCTTCCCGCCCAGCTCGGGCCCGGCGCGCTCGATGAGCCCGCGCTCCAGCGCGGTGTGCACGTCCTCGTCGTCGTCGGCCGCGACGAACGCGCCCGACGCGACGTCCTCGCGCAGGCGCTCGAGCGCCGCGAGCATGCCGTCGAGCTCGTCGTCGTCGAGCAGGCCGGCCGCGTGCAGGACCTTCGCGTGCGCCTTCGAGCCCGCGACGTCCTGGCCCGCGAGGCGCCAGTCGAAGTGCGTGGACTTGCTCAGCGCGGCCAGCGCGTCGGCGGGGCCGCCGGCGAACCGGCCGCCCCACAGGCTCACCCGCGACGTCTCCGTCGGCTCGACGGCGGTGCCGTCCTGGTCGTCGTGCGTGCTCACAGCGCTCCCGTCCCGAGGTCCACACCGTTGCCGAACTTCTCGTCGCGCGCGGCGGCGAGCTTCGCGGTGAGACCGTAGATCTCGATGAATCCCTTGGCCTGCGACTGGTCGAACGAGTCGCCCTCGTCGTACGTCGCGAGGTTGAAGTCGTAGAGGCTCGCGTCCGAGCGCCGGCCCGTGACGGTCGCCCGACCGCCGTGCAGCACGAGGCGCACATCGCCGGACACGTACCGCTGCGTGTCGTCGACGAACACGTCGAGCGAGCGCTTGAGCGGGCTAAACCACATGCCGTCGTACACGAGCTCGGTCCAGCGCTGCTCGACGCCGCGCTTGAAGCGGGCCTGCTCGCGCTCGAGCGTGACGTTCTCGAGCTCCTGGTGCGCTGCGATGAGGGCGATCGCGCCCGGCGCCTCGTAGACCTCGCGCGACTTGATGCCCACGAGGCGGTCCTCGACGATGTCGATCCGCCCGACGCCCTGGGCGCCGGCGCGGCGGTTCATCTCCTGGATCGCCTGGAGCGGGGTCACCGCGACGCCGTCGAGCGCGACCGGGACGCCCTGCTCGAACGTGACGACGACCTCGTCCGCGACGGGCGGGAACGTCGGGTCGTCGGTGTAGTTGTAGACGTCCTTGGTCGGCGCGTTCCAGATGTCCTCGAGGAAGCCGGTCTCGACCGCGCGCCCCCAGACGTTCTGGTCGATCGAGAACGGGTTGTGCTTCGTCGTGGCGATGGGCAGCGCGTGCTTCTCCGCGTACTCGATGGCCTTCTCGCGCGTCAGCGCGAGGTCGCGCACGGGCGCGATGGTCTTGAGCTCGGGCGCGAGGGACGTCGTGGCGACCTCGAAGCGCACCTGGTCGTTGCCCTTGCCCGTGCACCCGTGCGCGACGGTCGTCGCGCCGAACTGGCGCGCCGCGCGCACGAGGTGCTTGACGATGACCGGGCGCGACAGCGCCGAGACGAGCGGGTACCGGTCGAGGTACAGGGCGTTCGCGCGCAGCGCGGGCATGCAGTACTCCGCGGCGAACTCGTCGCGCGCGTCGGCGACGTACGCCTCGACGGCGCCGCAGTCCAGGGCACGCTGCCGGATGATCTCGAGGTCCTCCCCGCCCTGGCCGACGTCGACCGCGACGGCGACGACCTCGGCGCCCGTGGCCTCGGCGATCCAGCCGATGGCCACCGACGTGTCCAGGCCGCCCGAGTAGGCGAGCACGACGCGTTCAGTCATGACGGTCTCTTTCTGTGACGTGCGGGTGGGGTCCGGGGTCCAGTCTCGCAGGGCGCCGCGGCCGCGCGGGGCGTGGTCCGACGGCGGTCAGTCCGGCGTGCCGGGGACGGGCCCGCCGTGGGGTCCGGAGAGCTCGAGGAAGCGCCGCGCGAGGTCCGCGCCGCCGTCGGGGTCGCGCGCGATGACGAGGATCGTGTCGTCGCCCGCGATGCACCCGAGCACGTGCGGGAGCACGGAGTGGTCGATCGCCGACGCGAGGTAGTTCGCGGCACCGGGGGGCGTACGCAGCACGACGAGGTTCGCGGACGCCTCGGCGGACACGAGCATCTCCGAGCACAGGCGCGCGAGCCGGGCCGCGAGGTACTCGGGCGACTCCGCGGTCTGCACGCTGCGGTCCCCGCCCTCCCCCGGCACCGCGTACACGAGCGCGCCCGAGGCGCCGCGCACCTTCTCCGCGCGCAGCTCGATGAGATCGCGCGAGAGCGTCGCCTGCGTCACCGACAGGCCCTCGCGCTCGAGCTCGCGCGCGAGCTCCGCCTGCGAGTGGATCTCGGTGCGGCGCACGATCTCGGCGATGCGCGCGTGGCGCGCCGTCTTCGTCGTCGCCGTGCGGGGCTCGGTCACGACCGCTCCAGGAGGAACGTGAGCAGCGCCTTCTGCGCGTGCAGCCGGTTCTCCGCCTCGTCCCACACCGCCGAGCGGGGGCCGTCGATCACCTCGGCGGTGATCTCCTTGCCCCGGTAGGCGGGCAGGCAGTGCAGCACGATCGCGTCGGGCCGGGCGTGCGCGAGGAGGTCGTCGTTCACCTGGTACGGCACGAACGGCAGGGCGCGGTCCTCGGCCTCCGCCTCGTCGCCCATCGACACCCACGTGTCGGTCGCGACGACGTCCGCCCCCGCGACGGCCTCGACCGGGTCGGACGTGACGAGCACGGAGCCGCCGGTCTCGGCGGCGATCCGCTCGGCGTCGGCCACGAAGACGGGGTGCGGCGGGTAGCCGTCCGGCGTCCCGACCCGCACGTGCAGGCCCGCGGTCGCGCCGCCGAGCAGGTAGGAGTGCGCCATGTTGTTCGCGCCGTCGCCGACGTACGCGAGCGTCTGGCCCGCGAGCGCCCCCGTCCCGCCGCGGAGCTGGGCGATCGTCAGGAGGTCCGCGAGGATCTGGCACGGGTGGAAGTCGTCGGTCAGGGCGTTGACGACCGGGACCCGGCTGATGGCCGCCATCTCCTCGATCCGGTCCTGGCCGAACGTGCGCCACACGATGGCGGAGGCCTGCCGGTCGAGCACGCGCGTGACGTCCGCGACGGACTCGCGGACGCCGACCTGGGCGAGCCGGCCGTCCACGACGACCGGGAAGCCGCCGAGCTCCGCGATGCCCGTCGCGAACGAGAGCTGCGTGCGAAGCGTCGGCTTGTCGAACAGGACGGCCACGCCCTGCGGTCCGGCGAGCGGCTGGCGGAACGTGCGGTCGTCGCGGAACGCGAGGCCGATCTCGAGGACCCGACGCTGCTCGGCGGGCGTGAGGTCGTCGTCGCGCAGGAAGTGCCGGGGGGCCATCAGGAGCTCCTCGTCGTGGGGGCGGTCGTGGGGTCCGTGGTGGGCTCGGACGTGGGGTCCGTCGTGGGGTCCGTGGTGGGGACAGGGGGGACGTCGGCCGGGGCGGCGGCGTCGTCGGAGACCGCGACCGCGGCGAAGAACGCCACGACGTCGCGCGCCTGGTCGGGCGTGAGGACGAGCGGCGGCGCGAGCCGGATCGCGTCGGGCGCGACGGCGTTGACGACGAAGCCCGCGTCGAGCGCCGTGCGCGCGACGTCGGCCGCGACGGGCCGCGTGAGCTGGACGGCGAGCAGGAGCCCACGGCCCCGCACGCCCGCGACGAGCGGGTTCCCGGCCCCGGCGATGCCGTCGCGCAGGAGCGCCCCGACGGCCCGCACGTTCTCGAGGAGCCCGTCGCGCTCGATCACCCCGAGCGTCGCGAGCGCCGCCGCGGCCGCCACGGGGTTGCCGCCGAACGTCGTCCCGTGCTGCCCGCGGCCGAGCAGCGTCGCCGCGCGCTCGCCGTACGCGACCACCGCGCCGACGGGGAACCCGCCGCCGAGGCCCTTGGCGAGCGTGACGACGTCGGGCACGACGCCGCCCCCCACCTCCGGCTGCTGGTACGCGAGCCACGAGCCGGTCCGCCCGACGCCGGTCTGCACCTCGTCGAGGACGAGGAGCGCGCCGTGGCGCGCGGTGAGCTCGCGCGCGGCGACGAGGTAGCCCGGCGAGAGCGAGCGCACGCCCGCCTCGCCCTGCACAGGCTCGACGACGAGCGCGGCGACCTCGCCGCGGGCCGCCACCGCCGCGGGCGAGAAGGCCTCCTCGAGCGCGGCGACGTCGTCGAACGCGACGAACTCGACGCCGCCCGGGAGCGGCTCGAACGGCTCGCGGTACGCGGCCTTCGACGTCATCGCGAGCGCGCCCATGGTCCGGCCGTGGAAGCCGCCCTGGAGCGCGAGGACCCGCGTGCGACCCGTCCGGCGCGTCATCTTGAACGCCGCCTCGTTCGCCTCCGTGCCCGAGTTCGTGAAGAACACGCGCGACCCCTCGGGCGCCTCCGCGAGCGCGAGCAGGCGCTCGGCGAGCGCGATCTGCGTCGGGGTGCCGAAGAAGTTCGAGACGTGCCCGAGCGTGCCGAGCTGGGCCGAGACGGCGGCCGTGAGCGTCGGGTGGGCGTGGCCGAGCGCGTTGACCGCGAGGCCCGCGAGCAGGTCGAGGTACCGCTTCCCGTCGGCGTCCCACACGTACGCGCCCTCGCCCCGCACCAGGACGCGCTGCGGCGGGCCGAACGTGTCCATGACGGCGTGCGCGTAGCGGTCGGTCCACTGCGCGACGGAGCCGTCGGCCGGGGCCGTCACGTCGGTGGGCGGTGCGGGCGCGGGCGCGCCCTGCTGGTGGTCGAGCGCGTTCACGCGGCCCCTCCGGCGGTCGTGGTGAGCGCGGGCGCAGGCGCGCCCGCGGCGTCCGGGACGACCATCGTCCCGTTGCCCTGGGTGGTGAAGACCTCGAGCAGCGTCGAGTGCGGCACGCGGCCGTCGATGACCGTCGCCGCAGGGACCCCGCCCTCGACGGCGCGCAGGCACGCCTCCATCTTGGGGACCATGCCCGCCGAGAGCGACGGCAGGAGGGCCGCGAGCTCGGAGCGCGAGATCTGCGCGACGAGCGAGCCTCGGTCCGGCCACGACGTGTACAGGCCCTCGACGTCGGTCAGGACGACGAGCTTCTTCGCGCCGAGCGCGACCGCGAGCGCCGCGGCGGCGGTGTCCGCGTTGACGTTGAGCACCTGGGTCGGGTCCTCGAGGTCGGGGGCGATGGTCGACACGACGGGGATGCGGCCGGCGTCGAGCAGGTCCTGGACCGCGGACGGGTGCACCTCGACGACGTCGCCGACGAGCCCGACGTCGACCGGCTCGCCGTCCACGGTCGCGTGCCGGCGCTGGGCCTGCAGCAGGCCGCCGTCCTCGCCCGAGAGCCCGACGGCGTACGGCCCGTGCGCGTTGATGAGGCCGACGAGCTCGCGCGAGACCTGGCCGGTGAGGACCATGCGCACGACGTCCATCGCCTCGGGCGTCGTGACGCGCAGCCCCCCGCGGAACTCGGACTCGATGCCGAGCCGGTCGAGCATCGCGGAGATCTGCGGGCCCCCGCCGTGCACGACGACCGGGCGCAGCCCGACCCGGCGCAGGAACACCATGTCCTCGGCGAATGCGGCCTTGAGCGTGTCGTCGACCATGGCGTTGCCGCCGTACTTGACGACGACGAGCGCGCCGGCGAACTCCTCCAGCCACGGCAGGGCCTCGACGAGCACCTCGGCCTTCTGCTCGGGGCGCAGGTCGGTGCGCGTGTCGAACGCGGCGTCGTGCGGGTGGGGCGTGGGGGTGGTCGGGTCGCTCATGAGGAGTACGCGCTGTTCTCGTGGACGTAGTCGTGCGTGAGGTCGTTGGTCCAGACCGTCGCGGTCGCGGAGCCGGCGTGCAGGTCGATCTCGACGCGCACCTCGCGCTCGGCCGCGAGGTCGACGAGCTCGCGGGGCTCGCCCACTCCCCCGGCCCGGCAGACCTGCACGTCGTTGACCGCGACGTCGAGCAGGAGCGCGTCGAACGGCGCGACGTCCTCGGGGACGGTCCCGACGGCGGACACGATGCGGCCCCAGTTCGGGTCGTTGCCGAAGATCGCGGCCTTGAACAGGTTGGAGCGGGTCACGGCGCGCGCGACGGCGACCGCGGCGTCCTCGCTCGACGCACCCACCACGGAGACGGCGACGTCGTGGCTCGCGCCCTCGGCGTCGGCGACGAGCTGGCGCGCGAGCGACGCGCACGCCTCGGTGACGGCGTCGGTGAGCGCGTCGAGACCGACCTCGACCCCGGACGCGCCCGAGGCGAGCAGGATCACGGTGTCGTTGGTCGACATGCAGCCGTCGGAGTCGACGCGGTCGAACGTCGTGCGGGTCGCGGCGCGCAGCGCGGCGTCGGCCGTCGCGGCGTCGACGACGGCGTCCGTCGTCAGCACGCACAGCATGGTCGCGAGGCCCGGCGCGAGCATGCCCGCGCCCTTCGCCATGCCGCCCACGGACCACGTCGCGGCGCCGTCCGTCGCGGTGGCGTCCGTGACCTCGCGGACCACCGCGACCGTCTTGGGCACGGTGTCCGTCGTCATGATCGCGAGCGCGGCGTCACCGCCGCCGTCGACCGCGGCGACCGGGTCCGCGAGCGCCGCCGCAGCGGCGTCGACGCCCGCGAGGAGCTTCTCCATGGGCAGCCGCACGCCGATGAGGCCCGTCGAGCAGACGAGCACGTCGCCCGCCGACGTCGCGAGCACGTCGGCGACGTGCTCCGCGGTGCGGTGCGTGTCCGCGAAGCCCTCCGGGCCCGTGCACGCGTTCGCGCCGCCCGAGTTGAGCACGACGGCCGTCGCGCGCCCGTCGCCCACGGCCTGGCGCGTCCAGGCGACCGGCGCGGCGAACACGCGGTTCGTCGTGAGCACGGCGGCGGCGACGTCGAGCGGCCCGTCGTTGACGACGAGCGCGACGTCGCGCGCGCCGGTGGACTTGAGCCCGGCGGCGACGCCGGCGGCCCGGAAGCCCTGCGGGGTGGTGACGGTCACGGGGCGACCCCCTCGGTCGTGAGGCCCGCCGTCTGCGGCAGGCCGAGCGCGATGTTCATGGACTGCACCGCGGCGCCCGCGGTGCCCTTGACGAGGTTGTCGATCGCCGTGACGGTGACGACGCGGCCCGCCGCGTGGTCGACGGCGACCTGGACGAGCGCGGTGTTCGCGCCGAGGGTCATTGCCGTCGTCGGCCACTGGCCCGCGGGCAGCACGCGGACGAACGGCTCGCCGACGTACGCGTCCTCCCAGGCCTGGCGGACCCGTGCGTCGAGCGCGGCGGGGTCGAGGCGCGCGGCGTCGGCGGACAGGCGCGCCGTCACCGTGGCGAGGATGCCGCGCGACATGGGCACGAGCGTGGGCGTGAACGAGATGCTGACGGCCGGGGCCCCCGCGGCCCGCAGGTTCTGCGCGATCTCCGGGATGTGCCGGTGCGACCCCCCGACGGCGTACGGCTGCGCCGACCCGAGCGCCTCGGACGCGAGCAGGTGCGGCTTGAGCGACTTCCCCGCGCCCGAGTACCCGTTGGCGAGCACCGCGACGAGGTCCGTGCCCTCGACGAGCCCGGCGGCGACGCCCGGCTGGATGCCGAGCGTCACGGCGGTGACGTTGCACCCGGGGACGGCCACGCGCCGCGCCCCGACGAGCCGCTCGCGCTGCCTCGTCTCGGTCGCCGCGGCGCCGGGGGCGAGCGTGAGCAGGAGCTCCGGCAGCCCGTACGGCCACGTGCCCGCGTGCTCGGAGCCGTAGAACGCCGACCAGTCCGCCGCGGACTCGAGCCGGTGGTCCGCGCCGAGGTCGAGCACGAGCACGTCGTCCGGGAGCTGTGCCGCGATCTCGCCCGACGCGCCGTGCGGCAGGGCCAGCACGACGACGTCGTGCCCTACGAGGTGCTCGACCGCCGTCGGCAGGAGCACGCGGTCGGCGAGGGATCGCAGGTGCGGCTGGTGCTCGCCGAGGAGCGCGCCCGCGTTGCTGTGCGCCGTCACGGCGCCGATCTCCACCTCGGGGTGCCCGGCGAGCAGGCGGAGCGTCTCCCCGCCCGCGTACCCCGACGCACCCGCGACCGCGACTCTGATCGTCATATGCATCACTATACATACTTATGCAACGGTCGGGCCGGAGGTCCTGTCCCACGGTACGCGGGGTCGGGTCCGTGCTCGGTGGGGTCTACGACCCGCGGGGTCGGGCCCGCGGTTCGGGATCGGTCTACGGCCCGCGGGGCCGGGTCCGCGGTGGGGTCGGTCTACGGCCCGCGGGGCCGGGTCCGCGGTGGGGTCGGTCTACGGCCCGCGGGGCCGGGTCCGCGGTGGGGTCGGTC
>NZ_JBYTEQ010000009.1:36-184815 GCF_058792115.1 Cellulosimicrobium sp. EB106-03-01-XG111 | reverse complement strand
GACCGTGTGCTCGGACTGGCGCACCGTCGCCTCGGTCTCCCGGGCGCAGGTTCGCGGAGTGCGCCTCTGACGTCCTTCGCACACGGTCCGACCCCACCGCTCGTCCTGTCCGTCACCGCACGACCCGCGATGGGGTCTCCGGCGGTCCCGTCCCCTCGGGGCCCGTGGGGACGGCCTGTCGCCTCGGCCGCGAGCGGTCCGGTCCGAGAAGCGAGAAGTGGTCCCTCGAGGCCCCGCTCGGGGGGCCATTTCTCGCTTCTCGTCGCCGCGCGTACGACTCGGACCGGTCGCGAGCCCGGCGACCTCAGGCCGTCGCCGCGCAGACCGCGCGGACGGCGGCTCCCAGGACGGACGTGTCACGACCCACGGTCCAGCGCGGGGCGCCGTCGGGGCCGCGATGCTCGAGGTAGGTCACCGCGGTCGCGTCGCTGCCGCTGCCGACGGACTGCTGGGTGAGCGAGAGGACCTCGACCGGGCGGCCGAGGCGGGCCAGCGCGTCGACGAGGGCGTCGACCGCGCCGGCGCCCGTCCCGGACGTGGGGACGCGCTCGCCGTCGACCGTGACCACCAGGTCGAGGTGCTCCGTGCCGTCGTCGGAACGTCGGCTCGTCCACGCGACAGGCTCGACGGCGCCCGTGCGCGCGTACGCGGTCTCGAACAGGCCCAGGAGGGCGTCGGAGGTGACCTCCGCCCCGGTCGTGTCGGCGTGCTCCTGGACGCGGCGCGCCAGGTCCACCTGGAGGCACCGGGGCAGGTCCAGGCCGTGCACGGACTGCAGCACGTACGCGACGCCGCCCTTGCCCGACTGGCTGTTCACGCGCACGAGGGCCTCGTACGACCTCCCGAGGTCCGCGGGGTCGACGGGCAGGTACGGCACGCGCCACGGCGCCTCCGCGGGGTCGAGGTCGGCCGCCGCGGCGTCGGCCCGGTGCCGCGCCATCCCCTTGCGGATCGCGTCCTGGTGGGTGCCGGAGTAGGCGGTGTGCACGAGGTCGCCCACGTACGGGTGGCGCGGGTGGACCTCGATCCGGTTGCACGCCACGACGACGTCACGGATCGCGTCGAGGTCGGAGAAGTCGACCATCGGGTCGACGCCCTGCGCATGGAGGTTGAGGCCCAGCGTGACGAGGTCGACGTTCCCGGTGCGCTCGCCGTTGCCGAACAGGCACCCCTCGACGCGCTGCGCCCCGGCGAGGACGGCGAGCTCGGCGCACGCGACGCCGGTCCCGCGGTCGTTGTGCGGGTGGACGGAGAGGATGACACCGTCGCGCCGCGCGAGGTTCCGGTCCATGTACTCGATCTGGTCCGCATAGACGTTGGGCGTCGCGACCTCGACCGTGGCGGGGAGATTGAGGACGACGGGCCGCTCGGGCGTCGCGTCCCAGAGCGTCGTCATGCGGTCGCACACGTCGAGCACGTAGTCGGGCTCGGTGAGGTTGAACACCTCGGGCGAGAACTCGAAGCGGACCCGCGGGTCGTCGCCGGCGTGGCGCAGCACCTCGGTCCCGGCGTCGGTGATCAGCCGGGCGAGCTCCTCGCGGTCGCGGCCGAGCACGACGTCCCGCCAGACGGGCGCCGTCGCGGCGTACACGTGGACGACGACCGGGTTGCGCAGCCCGCGCACGGCCTCGACCGTGCGCGCGATGAGGTCGGCGCGCGCGGCGGTGAACACGACGACGGTCACGTGCTCGGGCGCGAGGTCGGTCTCGGCGAGCAGGCGCACGAAGTCGAAGTCGGTCTGCGACGCCGACGGGTAGCCCACCTCGATCTCGGTGTACCCCATCGCGACGAGCAGCTCGAAGAAGCGGCGCTTGCGCCCCGGGTCCATGGGTTCCGCGAGCGCCTGGTTGCCGTCGCGCAGGTCGACGGGGACCCACAGCGGCGCCTCGGTGAGCCGGCGCGCAGGCCAGCGGCGGTCGGGCAGGTCGGGCACGTCGACGCGGGCGTGGACGTCGGCGTAGCGGGACGACGGCATGGGCGAGGGGCGCTGCCGGTTCCACGAGGGCGTGGTCGTGGCGGAGGGGCGGTCCGTGCGGGCAGAGGTGGCGGAGACGGTCATGGCGGTCCTTCGGCTGGAGCCCCGTGGTGGCCGGGGCGGGACGACCGGCGCACGACGGACCCCCACGGCGGGGGGCCGGTCCGGTCAGACCCCGCCGTGGCGCCGAAGGAGGAGCGCCGTCCAGGACATGCGGGGTACGCTAGCCCCGATCAAGTCCTCAGACAACCTGAGAGGTTTCCATGACCGCGCTGCAGCGGCGCCCCCTGGCCGACCAGGCGGCCGAGCTCCTGCTCGAGCGCGTGCGCTCCGGCGCCTGGCCCCTCGACCACCGGCTGCCCGGGGAGCAGGCGCTCGCCGCCGAGCTCGGCGTCGGCCGCTCGACCGTCCGGGAGGCGATCCGCCAGCTCGCGGGCCGCGGCGTCCTCGACAGCCGCCAGGGCTCGGGCGTGTACGTCGTCTCGACGGATACCACCGACGACTGGGACGAGGTGCTGCGCCGCGGCGAGATCGTCGACGTGCTCGAGGTGCGCGCCGCGCTGGAGGTGGAGGCCGCCGGGCTCGCCGCCGCGCGCCGCACCCCCGCGGACCTGCGCACCATGACGACGGCGCTCGCTCGCCGCGGGCAGGTCGCGGCGACGGCGTCGCCCGCCGAGTACGTGGACGCGGACCTCGCGTTCCACCGGGCGGTCGTCGACGCCGCGCACAACGCCGTGCTGGCCGAGCTCTTCACGACCTTCGTCCCTCGCCTGCGCCGCGCGATGGTCGCCATGGTCGATCTCGACCGGGCGGGCACGACGCACCGGCACGACCAGGACGCGCACGAGGCGATCCTCGACGCCGTGCGCGCCCGGGACGCCGGCCGCGCCTCCGCGGCGGCGCGCGAGCACCTCGCCGCCGTGCACGCGAAGGTCGCCGGGGACGGGCGACCCTGACCGCCGCACGACCCTAGGCTGGGGGCATGCACGCGATCGTGGCCCGCGCGGCGGGCGGCCCCGAGGTCCTCGAGCACACCGAGCTGCCCGACCCGTCGCCGGGTCCGGGGCAGCTCCTCGTCCGGTCCGCGGTGGCGGGCGTGAACTTCATCGACACGTACAAGCGCTCCGGCGTGTACGCGATGGAGTACCCGCACGTCGTCGGGAGCGAGGGGGCAGGGGTCGTCGCCGAGGTGGGCGAGGGGGTCGAGGGGTTCGCCGTCGGGGACCGCGTCGTGTGGACCGAGGCGCCGGGGTCGTACGCGGACCTCGTCGTCGTGGACGCCGAGCAGGCTCTCCTCGTGCCGGACGCCGTCTCGCTCGAGGACGCGACCGCCGTCGCGCTCCAGGGGCTCACCGCGCACTACCTGTGCACGTCGTCGTACCGCGTGCGTCCGGGCGACCGCGTCCTCGTGCACGCGGGCGCGGGCGGCGTCGGGCTGCTCCTGACCCAGATGCTCGTGGCGCGGGGGGCGCACGTGATCTCCACGGTCTCGACCCCCGAGAAGGCGGAGCTGTCCCGCGGCGCGGGCGCCGAGCACGCGATCCAGTACACGGCGTTCGCCGACCTCACGGCCGAGCTGCCGGAGGTCGTGCGCGGCCTCACGGGCGGCGAGGGCGTCGCGGCGGTGTACGACTCGGTCGGCAAGGACACGTTCGACGCGTCGCTCGCGTCGCTGCGCCGGCGCGGCACGCTCGTCCTCTACGGCGGCTCGTCCGGGCAGGTCCCCCCGTTCGACCCGCAGCGCCTCAACGCGGGCGGCTCGCTGTTCCTCACGCGGCCCAAGCTCGCCGACCACACGGCGACGCGCGCGGAGCTCGTTGAGCGCGCGACCGAGGTGCTCGGCGCGGTCGCGGGCGGCACGCTGCGCGTGCGCGTCGGCGCGACGTTCCCGCTCGCCGACGCCGCCGACGCCCACCGCGCGCTCGAGGGCCGCGCGACCACCGGCAAGGTGCTGCTCCTGCCCGCCGGGGCGGACGGCGCGGCCGGCACCACGGCCCGCACCACGACCGGCGCCTCGACCGGCACCTCGACCGGCACCGCGTGAGCTGGGACTGGGTGCCGCCGCGCCCGGGCGAGGAGGACGGCTCCGACGGCGGCCCCTCCCCCGCGCTGCGCCGCACCGCGACCGTGCTCGCCGTGCTGCTCACCGCGGTGTTCGTCGTCTACTACGTGACCGCGGCGGTGCGCCAGCAGGCCGACGCGTGCGTCGCCGACCGGCCCGCGGGCGTCGCGGTGCAGGACGTCGAGACACGGTGGCGCTGGGTCACGCCGGGCTACACGTGCGAGTACGCCACCACCGACCAGGACGTCGCCCGCGCCTGACGAGCCCGACCGTTCCCCACCACGACCGACGAGGACCGATGACCAACCTGCACGACCGCCCCCTGACCCTGCTCGGTGCCTACGCCCTCGCGGGCGTCCCCGACCCGGGCGGCTGGTACGCCGCCCTCGACGAGGACGGCCTCGACGGCCTCGAGCACCCCGTCGACCCGGACGACACGCACGCGCTCGCGACGACCGCAGCCGCGCTGCCGCCGCACTGGGTGCTGCTGCCGACGACGGTCGCCGCGACGGCCCGCCGCGCCGCGGCCGACCGCGCCTACGGCCTCGCGTCCGACGACGAGGAGGGCCGGCGCGCGGCGGTCGACGGCGTCGCGCGCGTCCTCGCGGCCGTGACCCGGCTCGCCGAGGCGGAGGGTCGGCGACGCGTCGTCGCGGTCGAGCTCCAGTCCGCGCCCGGTCCCGGCCGCGGGTCCGGCGCGGCGCTCGCGCGCAGCCTCACCGAGCTGGCCGCCGTCGCGCCCGCCGGGCTGCCGCTCGTGGTGGAGCACTGCGACGCGCCGCGACCGTGGGGCGTCGCGGAGAAGGGGTTCCTCGCGCTCGACGACGAGATCGCCGCCGTCGCGCGCGCCGCCCGGGACACCGGCCACCCGCTGCACGTGGGGCTCAACTGGGGCCGGTCCGCCATCGAGGGGCGCAGCGCCGCCACGCCCGTCGAGCACGCACGGGCGGCCGCCGCCGCGGGCCTCCTCGCGAGCGCGATGCTCTCGGGTGCCAGCGGGAGCCCGGGCCGGTGGGGCGCTCCGTGGGCGGACGCGCACGTGCCGCCCCACGGCCCGGACCCCGCGCTCCCCGGCCCGGACGAGACGATGCTGGGCCCGGCCGAGGTGCGCGAGTTCCTCGCCGCGGCTGGTCCCGTCCCGCTCGTCGGCGCCAAGGTGACCACGCGGCCCGCGGACGCCCCGCCCGCGCAGCGCCTCGCCGTCGCGCGCGCGACGCTCGCGGTGCTCCGCGACGCGCTGGCCGCCGTCGCCCCCGACACCGGTGCCGACCGCGCAGCGAGCCGCCCCGCCGGCTGAGCGCGTCCCGCGGGCCGCGCCCGTCCGGCTCGGCCCCGAGCCCGACCGGGCGCAGCTCGGGCCGACCTCGCGCAGCCTCAGCCCTCCGGCACGGGCGCCGAGCGGTGCAGGTGGTCGACGGGCCCGCGGCCGGTCCCCACCCGCAGCGCGGCGCCCGCGCGCAGCGCGCCCGTGAGCCACTCCTTCGCCTCGCGCGCGGCCTCCTCCCAGCTCGCGCGCTGCGGGCGCAGCGCCGCGAGCGCCGCCGAGAGCGAGCACCCGGTGCCGTGGGTGTGGGGCGTGTCGACGCGCGCGGCGTCGAACGTCGTGACCGTGGCCGCCCCCGGCACGCGACCCGACGTCGGCCCGGGCGCGGGGACGACGAGCGCGTCGGGCGACGTGCGCCCGGTGAGGTGCCCGCCCTTGAGCAGCACGACGGCCCCGCTCGCCGCCGCGTACGACGTCGCCTGGCGCAGGGCGTCGTCCCACGTCGTCGCGGGCTCCCGCCCGCCGAGGACGGCGAGCTCGGGCAGGTTCGGCGTGACGACGTCCGCGCGCGCCGCGAGGTCGCGCACTGCCTGCTCGGCGCCGGCGTCGAGGAGGCGGTGACCGGACGTGGCGACCATCACCGGGTCCAGGACGACCCACGGCCGCGGACCTCCCGCGGCGGCGCGCGCCGCGGCGAGGTCGTCGAGCCACTCCCCGACCGTGCGGGCGTTCGCCTCGTCCGCCACCATGCCGATCTTCACCGCGTCGACCTCGACGTCGTCGGACACGGCGTCGAGCTGCGCGCGCAGGAACGCCGACCCGGGGACGTGCACCGACCGCACGCCGTGGGTGTTCTGCGCGACGAGCGCCGTCGTGACGGCCATGCCGTAGGCGCCGTGCGCGCAGAACGCCTTGAGGTCGGCCTGGATCCCGGCGCCGCCGGTCGGGTCGGTCCCCGCGACGGACAGGACGCGGGGGCGGGACGGGGCCGGGTCGGGCCCGCGGCCCGGGTCGGGGCGACGGTCACGGTCCGCGCGGGCGGGGACCGGGTCGGAGGTGTGCCGGGGCAGGGCGAGCGTCATCGCGCGGACATCCCTTCGCTGGTACGAGCCAGATCAGGTTCGACGGGTCTCATCTCAGCCCCGGTGCGGGGCACCCCGTGTCGCGGGCCATGCTACGCGGCGACCCGCGCGCTTTTCACCCGCCCCGACGCGTGAGACGACGCGCGTGCGCGCGTCTTTCCGGGTATGACCCAGCACGTCGCCCCCGCGACCCGCCCCTTCCTGCCGGACGCACCCGTCCCGGTGCAGGTGCCCGCCTTCTGCACGACCTACGACCGGGACGGTCGGCGGGTCGTGCTCACGGGCGTCATCACGCACGACGCGGGCGGCCTCGTGGCCTTCGAGTACGAGCACCCCGAGCGGGGCCTGTGGCACGTGTGGGTCGACCGGGACACGTGCGCTCCCCGGTGACCGGTGCCCCGGACGCACGGACGCCGCCCGACCGGGGGGTCGGGCGGCGTCGGCCGTGCGGGGTGCGCGCGCTCAGCGGGCGGGGAGCTCTCCCGGCATCGGGTCGTCGGCGCCCCAGCGCGTGACGCGCAGCCGACGGCCGTCCGGCCCGGGCAGCGTGACGCCCGCCCGGGCAGCCTCCTGGGCGGCCGTGCGGAGCGACTCGGGCGAGTCGTGCGTCACGCGCACGAACGCCCCCGAGAACGCGTCGAGCTCGCCGCGGGCGATGGCGACGACCATCTCGACCGTGCGCTCGACGGGCGTCCACTCCGTGCGGCCCTCGTGCATGACCATGGACGCCGTCATGTCGGTCTGCACGACGCCCGGCGACACCTCGAAGGTCCGCAGCCCGAGCGCGTGCCCCGAGCGGTGCAGGTTCGCCCCGAGGCGCAGGAGCGCCGTCTTGCTCGCGTTGTACGCGCTCGCGCCGTCCATGTCGTGCGAGCCCGCGCCGCTGTTGAGGTCGACGACGCGGCCGCCGCCGCGCGCGAGCATCCCGGGGACGACCGCGCGGGCGAGCAGGAACGGCCCGCGCACGTTGGTCTCCAGGACGGCCCACCACTCGTCGGGGTCCGCCTCCCACAGCGGCACCTCGGCGTCGACCCGGCCCGCGTTGTTGACGAGCAGGTCCACGCTCCCGAGCGCGGCCTCGGCCTCGCGGACGGCCGCGGCCACCGCCGCCGCGTCGGTCACGTCCGCCGTGACGACGACGGCCCGGCCCGCGCCGTCGAGCCCACCGATCTCGTCGGCCACGCCCGCGAGCCGGCCCGCGTCGCGCGCGAGGAGCGCGACGTCGAGGCCGGCCGCGGCGAGCCCGACGGCGACCGCGCGGCCGATGCCGCGTGACGCCCCGGTGACGAGCGCGGTGCGGGCGGGCGCGACGTCCGGCGTCGCGCCCGGCCCCGGTGCGCCGCTCATGCGCGCAGCTCCGCCCCGACGCGCTCGCGCGCGGCGGCCACGGCGCCCTCCCGGACCCGCGCGACGTCGTCGGCGGTGAGGGTGCGGTCCGCTGCGCGCAGCCGCAGCGAGAACGCGAGCGACTTGCGCCCGGCGCCCACCTGCTCGCCCGTGAAGACGTCGAACAGCGCGACCTCCTCGGCGAGCTCGTCGGCGCCCTCGACGACCGCGGCGCGCAGCGCCTCGGCCGGCACGTCGGCGGCGACGACGAACGCGAGGTCCTCCTTCGCCGCCGGGAACCCGGAGACCGGGGTCGCCTGCACGGGCTCGTCCGACGCACCGGCGACGAGCGCCGTCAGGTCGAGCTCGAACGCCACGGAGCGGGCGGGCAGGCCGACGTTCTCCAGCACCTTGGGGTGCAGCTCGCCCGCGTGCCCGACGACCGTCCCGTCGGCGAGCTCGAGGCGCGCGCAGCGGCCGGGGTGGAACGGGGCCCGCGCGGTGTCCGCGACGACGCGCACGGCGTCGGGCCCCCGCAGACCGGCGCGGTCCGCGACCAGGCGTGCCGCGTCGAGCGCGTCCGTCCAGTCCGCCGGACGGCCGGGGCCCCACCAGCCCGCCCGCTCGCGACGACCGACCAGGACGCCCGCGACGTGGCGCGGCTGCGCGGGGAGCGCGGCCTCGATCGCGGCGAGGTCGTCGTCGGAGGGACGCACCCCGCCGGGCAGCGACGGAGCGGCCGGGGCGCCCGGGCGCGGGTGCGTCACGAGCCCGACCTCGAACACGGCGACGTCCCCGAGCCCGCGGCCCACGTTGCGGCGCGTGGTCTCCAGGAGCGTGCTCAGCACGTCCGTGCGCATCAGGGGACGGTCGTCGGCCAGCGGGTTGAGCAGGCGCAGCGCCCGGCGGCGCTCGTCGTCCGCGGGGACCCGCAGCGCGTCGAGCTCGCCCTCGCCGACGAACGGGTAGCTCAGCGTCTCGACGAACCCGTGCTCGGCGAGCGCCCGGGCGACCGACCGGCGCACCCGCTGCTCGCGCGTGAGCCCGCGCCCGCCGGGCGCCGCGGGGAGCACCGACGGGATCTCGTCGTACCCGACGAGGCGCGCGACCTCCTCGACCAGCTCGGCCGGCTCGGTGAGGTCGGGGCGCCACGACGGCGGGGTCACGACGACCACGCCCGTCGCGGCGGCGTCGTCCGCGTCGACCGTGCACCCGATCGCCCCGAGCGTCCCGACGACCTGCTCGAGCGTGTACGGCACGCCGACGAGGCGCTCGGCCTCGCCGACGGGCAGGCGGATCGGGGTGGGCGTGGTCACCCGGTCGAGGTCGCTGACGGCCGGGTCCGCGGCCCCGCCGCCCAGCTCGACGAGCAGGTCGACGACGCGCTGCGCCGCGACCGCGGGCAGGAGCGGGTCCACCCCGCGCTCGAACCGCTTCGCCGCCTCGCTCGACAGCTTGTGGCGGCGCGACGTGCGCGCGACCGTCACGGGGTCGAAGTGGGCGGCCTCGACGAGCACCGCCGTCGTCTCGGGACCGACCTCCGACGAGGCGCCGCCCATGACGCCCGCGAGCCCGAGCACGCGCGCGCCGCGCGCGCCGTCGGGGCTGTCGGTGATGAGCAGGTCCTCCGGGTCGAGCGCGCGGTCCACGTCGTCGAGCGTCGTGAGCCGCTCGCCCGGGGCGGCGCGCCGCACCACGACGGGGGCCGCGACCTTCTCGAGGTCGTACGCGTGCAGGGGCTGCCCGAGGTCGAGCATGACGTAGTTCGTCACGTCGACCGCGAGCGAGATGGGCCGCATGCCCGACGCCGTGAGGCGGCGCTGCATCCACGCGGGCGTCTGCGCAGCGGGGTCGAGCCCGCGCACGACGCGCGTCACGAAGCGGTCGCACCCGACGACGCCGTGGACCGGCGCCGCGTCGTCGACCTCGACGGGGAAGCCGTCGGGCGTCGCCGCGGGCGGGGGCGCGGGCAGGGAGCCGGGCAGGCCCGGGTCCGTGAAGCGCGCGCCCGTCGAGTGCGAGAACTCGCGCGCGACGCCGCGGTAGGAGAACGCGTACCCGCGGTCGGGCGTCACGTTGATCTCGAGCACCTCGTCGCCGAGACCGAGCAGCGCGACCGCGTCCTGCCCCGGGGTGAGGTCCTCGGCCGCGTACCCGAGCCGCGGCAGCACGATGATGCCGTCGTGGTCCTCGCCGAGCCCGAGCTCGCGCTGCGAGCAGATCATGCCGTCGGACACGTGCCCGTACGTCTTGCGGCTCGCGATGGGGAACGGGCCGGGCAGCACGGAGCCCGGCAGCGCGACGACGACGAGGTCGCCCGGCGCGAAGTTGTGCGCGCCGCACACGATCCCGCGCGCGCCGCCCGCCGGCATGTCGGCCGGCTCGACGCCCGTGATCTCGGCGGCGTTGTGCTCCGGCCCGACGTCGACCAGGCACCAGTTGATCGTCTTGCCGTTCTTCTGCGGCTCGGGCGTCATCTCCAGGACGCGCCCGACGACGAGGGGACCCGTCACGGCCGCGCCGTGGATCGCCTCCTCCTCCAGGCCGACGCGGACGAGGTCGGCGGCGAGCCGCTCGGCGGTGAGCCCCGCGGGCAGCTCGACGTGGTCGCCCAGCCAGTCGATGGCGACGTACGGCATCAGATCTCCGTTCCGAACTGGGCGGAGAAGCGCACGTCGCCCTCCACCATGTCGTGCATGTCCGCGATCCCGTGGCGCAGCATGAGCGTGCGCTCGATGCCCATGCCGAACGCGAAGCCCGAGTACTCGTCGGGATCGACCCCGACGGACCGCAGCACGTTCGGGTTGACCATGCCGCAGCCGCCCCACTCGATCCAGCCCGGTCCGCCCTTCTTCTGCGGGAACCACAGGTCCATCTCGGCGCTCGGCTCGGTGAACGGGAAGTACGCGGGCCGCAGGCGCGTGCGCGCGTCGGGGCCGAACATCGCGCGCGCGAACGCGTCGAGCGTGCCCAGCAGGTGCGCCATGGTCAGGCCCTTGTCGATCGCCAGGCCCTCGACCTGGTGGAAGACGGGCGTGTGCGTCGCGTCGAGCGCGTCCGTGCGGAACGTCTTGCCCGGGCACGCCACGTACAGCGGCACGCCGCGCTCGAGCAGCGAGCGGGCCTGGACCGGCGACGTGTGGGTGCGCAGCACGAGGTTCGACGGCTCCGCGCCGTCCTCGCCGTCCGGGCCGGCGACGTAGAACGTGTCCTGCATCTGGCGCGCGGGGTGGTCCACGCCGAAGTTCAGGGCGTCGAAGTTGAACCACTCCGCCTCGACCTCGGGGCCCTCCGCGATCTCCCAGCCCATGCCGACGAAGAAGTCCGCGACGCGCTCCTGCAGCGTCTCGAGCGGGTGCCGCGCGCCCGCGGGGACACGGTCCACGGGCAGCGTGACGTCCACGGCCTCCTCGACGAGGACGCGCTCGTCGCGCTCGGCCTCGAGCTCGCCCTGGCGCGCGGCGAGCGCCTGGTTGAGCCGGCCGCGCAGCGGGCCGACGAGCTTGCCCGCGGTCTTCTTGTCCGCGGGGGCGAGCGACCCGATCTGGCGGTTCGCGAGCGCGAGCGGGCTGCGGTCGCCCGCGTGCTCGGTGCGCACGCGCTTGAGCGCGTCGAGGTCGCCCGCCGAGGCGACGGCGGCCAGCGCGGCGTCGAGCGCGCGCTGGAGCGCGTCGGCGTCGAGCGGGGAGGGGGCGGTGGGGGTGTCCGGTCCGCCGTCGCCCGCGTGGGGGGTGACGACGTCGGCGTCAGGGCTGGACATGCGTGCCTTCCTGGCGAGGGCGGGACTGCGGGGAGCGGACGACGGCCGGCGTCGACCCGCGGCACGCGCCGCTCGGGGCGGGGCGTGCGGGGCGCGCACGTGCGCGCGTCGCCGTCATTCTAGGGCGCCCGTCCGGGCCAGGACCCGTCCCGCCACGAGGCGGGCGGGGAGCACGCGTCAGTCGCGCGGGCCCGTGACGGGCCCGGGAAATCGACGACCACCGCGCAGGCTCATGCGGCCCATCCTCGCACAGGCGTCTCCGGGAGCAGCCGGAGGGTGGTCCCGCTCACCGCGCGGCGGGTCCGAGCGGCAGGGTCCGCAGGCTCCGGTGCACCGGGTGCCCGGACGCGTCACCGAGGTCGGACTCGACGAGGTGCAGCGCGTCCGCCGTCCACCCCGGGCCGGCGTACACGGCGAGAGCCGCGGCGGGCGCGGCGAGCGGGTCGCCCGCGGTGCGGTCCGGCCGGGCCCCGCCGCGACCGCGCGCCCGGCGGTTCGCCTGGCGCGCCCCGGCGGCGGCCCGCGCGACGGTGAGGTGCGCCCGCTGCCGGGGACGGCGGTCCACCCGCACGCCCGCGTCGCCCGCCGCCTCGGCGACGGCGGCGCTCAGCGCGCGCAGGGCGTCGGCGCCCTCCCCGCCGACGCCGACCCACAGGACGCGCCGGTCGAAGACGCCCGCGCCCCGGAGCCGGAGGTCGAGCGGCGCGGCCTCGCGAGCGACCGGCTCGAGCGCCTCCGCGAGGTCCGGGACTGCCCCCTCGGGCACGTCCCCGAAGAACGACACCGTGAGGTGCCACAGCTCGGGCGACGTCCAGCGGACGAGCGGTGCGCCGTCGGGCCGGCGCGCCTCCTGGGCGTGGGCGTCCGCGAGGGCGAGCGCGAGGTGGTCGAGCGCCGCGGCGCTCGGGTAGAGGGCGGCGAACAGCCTCACGCGCCGCCCTCGGGGTCACCGACCGGACCGCGGACCGACCGGTGCGCGCGGCTGGAGGCGTAGAGGCAGACCGTCGCGGCCGTCGCGAGGTTGAGCGACTCGGCCCGACCGCGGATCGGCACGCGCACGACGGCGTCGGCGAGCGCGCGGTCCTCCGGGGGCAGGCCCCACGCCTCGTTCCCGAAGACCCACGCGGTGGGTGCGGCGAGGTCGACCGGGCGCTCCGTACCGGTGCCCGCGGCGCCCGCCACGTCGAGCAGGTCGTCGAGGTCGAGGTCCCCCGCGCCGTCGGCAGCGAGGACCGCGAGCCCCGCGCCGCGCAGCGCGGCGACGGCCTCGGCCAGGCTCACGCCCGTGACGACCGGGAGGTGGAAGAGCGACCCGGCCGTCGAGCGCACCACCTTGGGGTTGTGCACGTCCACGCTCTCGCCCGCGAGCACGACCGCGTCGGCCCCCGCGGCGTCCGCCGCACGGACCACCGTCCCGGCGTTGCCCGGGTCGCGGACCGTCGCGAGCACCGCGACCAGCGCCGGCCGGTCGCGCCCCGCGAGCGTCGCGACGACGTCCTCCAGGCGCGGCGCGTCCGCACGCACGACGGCGAGCACCCCCTGCGCGTCGGCGCTCATCGCCGCGAGGACCTCGGGCGTCGCGCCGTGCACGTGCAGCCCGGCCGCGCGCGCGTCGGCGACGATCTCGGGGTGCCGGTCCGCCGCGGCGGGCGTGACGTAGACGTCGCGGACCCGGTCGGGCGCGTGCCGGACCGCCTCGCGGACGCCCTGCGGGCCCTCCACGAGCAGCTGACCGTGCCGTGAACGCGCCGGACGCCCGGCCAGCGCACGGACCGCCTTGACCCGGTCGCTGCGAGGGTTCGTCAGCGTGGGGTCGAGCGGGCCGGGCGCCGGACGGGCGTCCGTAGCCGACGGGCGGCTGGGCGAGGCGCTGGTCAGGCTGCGGCCTTGGGCGCGTTGACGTCCTCGGGGAGCGCGTCCTTCGCCACCTGGACGAGCGCGTTGAACGCGGCCACGTCGTTGACCGCGAGCTCCGCGAGCAGGCGACGGTCGACCTCGACACCCGCGGCCTTGAGGCCCTGGATGAGGCGGTTGTACGTCAGGCCCTGGGCGCGCGACGCAGCGTTGATGCGCTGGATCCACAGCTTGCGGAAGTCGCCCTTGCGCGCCTTGCGGTCACGGTAGGAGTAGACGAGGGAGTGGGTGACCTGCTCCTTCGCCTTGCGGTAGAGGCGCGAGCGCTGGCCGCGGTAGCCGCTGGCGCGCTCGAGGGTCGTACGGCGCTTCTTCTGGGCGTTGACCGCCCGCTTCACGCGTGCCACGTGATGCTCCTTGCAGTTCGGGGCTCAGGGGTGAGCCGGTCGGTGGCGGGTCCCGCCACCTGCCGGGTCACTTGCCGAGCAGCTTCTTGATGGACTTGACGTCGGCGGGCGAGACCACCTGGTCCTGGGCGAGGCGGCGCTTGCGCTTGGTGGCCTTGTGCTCGAGCAGGTGTCGAGCGTTGGCCTGCTCGCGCATGACCTTCCCGGTACCCGTGATGCGGAAGCGCTTCTTGGCACCCGAGTGCGTCTTGTTCTTCGGCATGACTGCCGTCTCTCCTTGTGTCCGGTCAGCCACCTCGCGGTGGCCGACGTGTTCGGGCCCGGGCCGGTGGGCCCGGACCCCGAGCAGGGTCCGTCCGTGGTGCCGGTGTCAGCCGGCCTTGCCGCGCGGCGTCGGCTTGGGTGCCGGCTTGGGCGCCGGGCGCGGGGCGCCCGGCTTCGGCGCGGCGGGCCGGGGTGCTGCGGGCTTCGCGCCGTCGGACGACGCCGGTGCGGGCGAGGCTGCCGGGCGGGGCGTCGCAGGCTTCGACTCCGTGGCCGGCCGGGCGGCGGGGCGCGGGGCCGGAGCCGACCGCGGCGCCGGAGCCGAGCGCGGAGCCGGAGCCGACCGCGGAGCCGGAGCCGAGCGCGGAGCCGGAGCCGAGCGCGGGGCCGGAGCCGGAGCCGAGCGCGGGGCCGGAGCGGCCTCCGCCGGCGCCTCGACCGGAGCGGGCTCCTCGACCGGGGCGGGGGCAGGAGCAGCGGCCTCGACCGCGTCAGCGGTCTGCGTCGCCTCGACCGCGTCGGTGGCCTCGACGGTCTCGACCGTCTCGGTCTCGTCGGTCACGTCCGCGTCGTCGCCCGACCGTGCCGCGGCACGCTGGGCGGACTTGGTGAGACGCGGCTCGGCCTCCTGAGCGCGCTTGCGCTGCTCGCTCTTGGCGTCGGCCTTCTTCTTCACCGGACCGAGCACCATGGTCATGTTGCGCCCGTCCTGCTTCGGCATGGACTCCACGAAGCCGAGCTCCGCGACGTCGTCCGCGAGGCGCTGGAGCAGGCGGACACCCATCTCGGGGCGCGACTGCTCACGGCCGCGGAACATGATCATGACCTTGACCTTGTCGCCCGCCGCGAGGAAGCGCTCGACGTGGCCCTTCTTGGTGCCGTAGTCGTGCGGGTCGATCTTGAGGCGGAAACGGATCTCCTTGAGGACCGTGTTCGCCTGGTTGCGCCGCGCCTCACGCGCCTTCATGTCGGACTCGTACTTGAACTTGCCGAAGTCCATGAGCTTGGCGACGGGGGGCCGGGCGTCCGGGGCGACCTCGACGAGGTCGAGGTCCGCGTCCTGGGCAAGGCTCAGGGCAACCTCGGTGCGGACGACGCCGACCTGCTCCCCGCCGGGACCGATGAGTCGGACCTCGGGGACGCGGATCCGATCGTTGATGCGAGGCTCGCTGATGTGATGCTCCTAGGAAGTCGTCGGTAGACCGCCCGGACACGAAGAAGGCCTCCGTCCCTGGCGCAGGGCGGAGGCCATCAGGTCGGGACGTCACGCGAACGCGACGACCACGGCGGAGCGGTCCCCCGGGGGGGCTCGCTCCGGACCAGGACCCGGCCTCTGTCGCGACGTGAGTCGGCGGTCGAGACCCGGGTGGGATGTCATCCACTTGCGCACTCGCCCGCCTCCATCCACCCGGTGTCGGGCGGCGTGGAACACGTACGAGTCGGTCAGCTGTCAAGGATAGCAGAGCGAGCGAGCGCGTCGAGCCGACCGGCCCACCCGTCATCTGATCCGATCCATCATTGGAACTCTTCCAGAATAGGGGGGTAGAGTGGGCGACATGACCACAGGAGCGACGTCGACCGCAGGCACCGGCCTCGAGGACGGGCCCCGCCGCGCACGCCACGAGAGCGAGCTGCGCGACCACGGCCTGCGCGTCACCGCCGCACGCCTGGCGGTGCTCGACGCCGTCGAGGTGCAGCAGCACGCGGACGCCGACGACGTGCTGCGCGCCGCGCGCACGGCGCTGGGCTCCGTCTCCGTCCAGGCCGTCTACGACGTCCTGCACACGCTCACCGACAAGGGGCTCGTGCGCCGCATCGAGCCGGCCGGGCACCCGGCCCGCTACGAGCGCCGGCTCGGCGACAACCACCACCACGTGGTGTGCCGGGGCTGCGGCGCCGTCGCCGACGTGGACTGCACCGTGGGCCACGCCCCGTGCCTCACCCCCAGCAGCACCGCCGGGTTCCGGATCGACACCGCCGAGGTGACGTTCTGGGGACTCTGCCCGGACTGCGCCGACTGACCCCGCACCACCCGCCCCGGGGCCTCGTGCACCCGGAGCGCGTCCGTTTCCTCACGGATGCACTGTTTGAGAACGCCACACGAGCCGTACCCGCGGCTCACGGAAGGAGACCCATGACCGCCCCCTTCACCACCACGAACGCCGGCGCCCCCGTCGCCTCGGACGCCCACTCCCAGTCCGTCGGCGCCGACGGCCCGATCGTCCTGCACGACCACTACCTCGTCGAGAAGCTCGCGCAGTTCAACCGCGAGCGCGTCCCGGAGCGCGTCGTGCACGCCAAGGGCGGCGGCGCGTTCGGCACGTTCACCGTGACCCAGGACGTCAGCGCGTACACCCGTGCGGCGCTGTTCCAGCCCGGCACGACGACCGAGATGCTCGCCCGCTTCTCCTCCGTCGCCGGCGAGCAGGGCTCGCCCGACACCTGGCGCGACCCGCGCGGCTTCGCGCTGAAGTTCTACACGACCGAGGGCAACTACGACCTCGTCGGCAACAACACGCCCGTGTTCTTCCTGCGCGACGGCATCAAGTTCCCCGACTTCATCCGCTCGCAGAAGCGTCTGCCGGGCTCGAACCTCCGCGACAACGACATGCAGTGGGACTTCTGGTCGCTCTCCCCCGAGTCGGCGCACCAGGTGACCTGGCTCATGGGCGACCGCGGCCTCCCGTCGAGCTGGCGCCACATGGACGGCTTCGGCTCGCACACCTACCAGTGGATCAACGCGGCGGGCGAGCGGTTCTGGGTCAAGTACCACTTCAAGACCCAGCAGGGCATCAAGAACCTCACGGCCGACGAGGCCTCGCAGCTCGCCGGGTCGGACTCGGACCACCACATCCGCGACCTGTACGAGCACATCGAGGGGGGCGACTTCCCGCGCTGGACGCTCTCGGTCCAGGTCATGCCGTACGAGGACGCCAAGACCTACCGGTTCAACCCGTTCGACCTCACGAAGGTGTGGCCGCACGCCGACTACCCGCTGATCGAGGTGGGCGTGATGGAGCTGAACCGCAACCCGGAGAACTACTTCGCGCAGATCGAGCAGGCGACGTTCGCGCCGAGCAACTTCGTGCCGGGCATCGCCACGAGCCCGGACAAGATGCTGCTCGCGCGCATCTTCTCCTACGCCGACGCCCACCGGTACCGCGTGGGCACGAACCACGCCCAGCTGCCGGTGAACGCGCCGCACGCCGCGGCCGAGGCCGGCCACTCGTACGCGAAGGACGGGTCGATGCGCTACGCGTTCTCGTCGGCGACCACGCCGGTGTACGCGCCCAACAGCCGGGGCGGCGCGCACGCCGACCCGGCGCGCGCCGCGGAGTCCGCCGGCTGGGAGGCCGACGGCGAGCTGACGCGCAGCGCCGCGACGCTGCACCCCGAGGACGACGACTTCGGCCAGGCGGGCACGCTCTACCGCGAGGTCTTCGACGACGCCGCACGCGCGCGCTTCCTCGAGACGATCACGGGCCACGTCGGCGCAGTGCGCAGCGAGGACATCCGCGAGCGCGCCGTGCAGTACTGGACGTACGTCGACGCGAACCTGGGTCGCGACCTGCGTGCGGCCCTCGCCGCCGCGGACGCCCCGCTCGAGGGCGGCCAGCCCGGGACGGCCGCGGAGCCGGTCCGGGTCTGACCCCGTCGCGGCCGCCCTGCGGGGCGGTCGCACCCCGTCGGCCGTCGCCCCTCGCCTGGGGCGGCGGCCGACGTCGTCCCCGGCCCGGGGCGCGGCGGGCGCCCGTCCCGTGCACCGGGCCACCGCTCCCGCCGCCGGATGGAAAGATGGTCGCCATGAGTACCGAGAACGCCGCCGTGCCCGACCCCTCCACCGACGCGGTGCGCGACATCGCCGACGTGGCCGCCGTGGAGGTCATCACGTCCGCGGCCGTCCACCTCATGAGCGCCGCCGCCGTCAAGTGCGGGCTCGCGGAGGACGCGCAGGAGCAGGGCCACCTCGACCTGGACGAGGCGCGCAAGCTCATCAACGCGCTCGCCGCGCTCGTGACCGCGAGCGCCCCCGACATCGGCAACCAGCACGCCCGCTCGCTCCGCGACGGGCTGCGCTCGCTCCAGCTGGCCTTCCGCGAGGCGTCGGTCTACCCGGACGCCCCGGGCGAGGGGCCGGGCGAGAAGTACACGGGCGCCGTGAGTTGAGCACTCCCCCGGTCCCGCCCCCGCACGGCGGTCCCGCGAGACCGCCGCAGCCGCCCGAGAGCGTGCCGCGGGGCACCCCCGCCGGTGCGATCCCGGCGACCGGGCCGGGCGCCGTCGGGCCGCCGTCGTTCGCGCCCGCGGCGGCCGGGCCCGGAGGTGCCGCCCTCGGAGCGACGTCCGCCACGACGACCACGGCGACCGCGCCGGGCGACGGCGCGGCCACGAGCGGCGACGTCGCGGCCCGGCCGCGACGTCGTCGCGGGGCCGTGGTCGCGATCGTCGTGCTCGCGCTGGCCCTCGCCGCGGCGCTGGGCGTCGGTGCGTACCTGTGGCTCACCACGACGCGCTGGCAGGAGACGAGCGCCGCGTGGGAGTCGGAGGCGCGCGGCCTCGGGCAGGACGTCGCGCAGCTGCGCACCGAGCTCGACGGCGCGAACGCGGAGCTCGAGTCCGCGCGCACGCAGCTCACCGCCGCCCAGGACCGCATCAGCGACCTCGCCAACGAGAAGGCCCAGCTGGGCGACGAGAACGAGGCGTCCCAGCAGTACCTGGACTACCAGAGCCGGGTGTCGGACGCCGCGGGCAAGGTCGCGGCCGCGCTCGGCCAGTGCACGACGGCGCAGACGCAGCTCATCGGGTACCTCAACAACCGGGACGCGTACGACCCCGCCGACATCGACCGGTTCGCGGACCAGGTCGGGGTGCTGTGCCAGCAGGCCACCGACGCGAACGCCCAGCTCCAGCAGGAGCTCGCCGGATGACGCGCCGCCCGTCGCGGCGCGCGGCCGTCCGCGCCGTCGGCTCGGTGCTCGGGCTGTCGCTCGTGGGCGGTGCGCTCGCCGCGTGCGGTGTCCTCCCGGAGCTCCCCGAGCCGGTCCCGGGCTCGGTCGTCCCGTCGCTCGTGGCGCCGGACGACCCGGCCGGCTCGGAGCACCTCTCCCCCGACGGGTTCGACGCCGTGCAGCGCATGGCCGTGCGCATCCGCAACGTGCGGTGCGACGGCCTGTCCACCGGGTCGGGGTTCGCCGTCGACTCCCGCACGCTCATCACCAACAAGCACGTGGTCGACTCGTCGCGCTCGCTCCAGCTCCTCACCTACGACGGGCGCGACATCGCGGCCCAGACGGCGAGCGTCGCGGGCCTGGCGGACCTCGCGATCGTCCGGACGGCGGAGGACCTCCCGTCCGCCCCGACCCTCGCCGCCGCCGACCCGGCGCCGGGCGACGCGGTGACGGTCGTCGGGTACCCCGAGGGCGGACGGCTGACCATCACGCAGGGCGCGGTCATCGGCACGACGACGGACCCGCTGCACGAGAACCTCGGCGAGGTGCTCGTCACCGACGCCCCCGTCGAGCCGGGCAGCTCGGGCTCCGCCGCGCTCAACGCGGCGGGCGAGGTGATCGGCGTCGTCTACGCGAAGACCTCGACGGAGAAGTCCCTGCTCGTGCCCGTGAGCACCCTCCAGACGATGCTCGGCGACGAGTCCGCGTTCACCGCCCTCCCGGAGTGCGACGCCTGACCCGTCCCGGCGTCCGAGCGCCCGCGGCCTCGACGACGAGGCGGTGCGCGCGGTTCCCGCGCGCACCAAGGACCTCAGGTCTACCCTTCGTGCCATGAGCACACACGCGAGCTCGGACACGCCCCCCGTCGACCCGGCGCACATCACCCACGCGGCACGCGACACGCTCACCGTGCGTCGCGTCTTCGGGGAGTCCTACGAGCGGGACGGCACGCTCGTCATCCCCGTCGCGACGGTCTGGGGCGGCACAGGCTCCGGCTGGGGGTCCGGCACCGGCGAGCTCTCCGGCAAGGGGGCCGCGGACTGGCGGCGTCGCGTCGGCGCGGTGTCCGCGCGCAAGGCGGACGCCGACCCGGGCGACGGCACCGCGGACGGCGGCTCGTCGTCCGACCCCGGTTCCGGCAACGCCGGGGGCGAGGCGGGCGGCGAGGGCTCGGGCGGTGGCGGCGGGTTCGGGGTGCGCGTCGTCGCGAAGGGCGTCTACGTCGTCGACGACGCGGGGGTGCGCTGGCAGCCGGCCCTCGACCTCAACCGCGTGATCCTCGGCGGTCAGGCGCTCGGCGCGGTCGTGGCGTTCTCGGCCGCGCTCGCGTGGGGCCTCAGCCGCCTGCGTCGGCGCTGAGCCCGGACCGGGCGGTCGGTCGGCCTGGACCGGCCCCGCGGACGCGCCGGCCTCACCGGGCCGACCGACCGCCTCAGTCGGCCCGACCGACGCGCAGCTCGAGCCCGTCGACGCGCTCGGACACCACGGCGTCCGTCGCGAGCGCGGCGTTGACCTGCCCGAGCACGGCGTCGAGGCCGGCACGGTCGAGACCGGCGTCGATGCGCAGGACCACCGCGACCTCCGCCCGGCGGCCCGGCTCGGCCCAGACGCGCGCCACGTGCGGCACGCCCGCGAGCGACCCCTGGACCGCGGCGAGCACCTCGGGCACGACGACCCCGTCGACGACGGCGGGCGACCAGTCCTTGCCCTGCGCGAGCGCCCACACGGCCGGGCGCGGCACGAGCGCCGTGACCGGTCCCGCCGGGTCGAGCACGAGCAGCGACCAGTCCTCGCTCACGGCGGACAGCGCCGCGCGGCGCGCGTCCACCGGCACCGGCCGCGCGCCGGCGCGCCAGGCCGCCATCGCCGCGACGGACGTGAACACGGGCAGCGCGCGACGCCCGTCCGGCGCCTCGATGGCGACGACCCCGGCCGACGCCTCCTTGTCCACCGTGTGCCCGTGCTCGCCCTCGCCCGCGCTCTCCAGCTCGGCGAGGACCGGCACGAGCACGCGCGTCTCGCCGAGACGCGCGACGACGTCGGACAGCGAGGCCGAGCCCGCGGCGTAGGCGTCGAGGAGCGCGGCGAGCGCGGGGTCGGCCGATCCGTCGTCGCCCGCGAAGCCGGAGGACGGCGGGAGCGCCTTGCCCGAGCCTGCGGCCTCGTGGTCGGTCGTCACGGCCGGCCCGCGACGTCGAGCGCCTGCGGGAGCGTGAACGCGCCCGCGTAGAGGGCCTTGCCCACGATCGCGCCCTCGACGCCGGCCGGCACGAGCGAGCGCAGCGCCTCGAGGTCCTCGAGGCTCGAGATGCCGCCGGAGGCGACGACGGGCGCGTCGGTGCGCGCCGCGACGTCGCGCAGCAGGTCGAGGTTCGGGCCGCGCAGCGTCCCGTCCTTCGTCACGTCCGTGACGACGTACCGCGCGCACCCGGCCGCCTCGAGGCGGTCGAGGACCTCCCAGAGGTCGCCGCCCTCCTGCGTCCAACCGCGCGCGGCGAGCGTCGTGCCGCGCACGTCCAGACCGACGGCGACCGCGTCGCCGTGCTCCGCGATGACCTTCGCGGTCCACTCGGGGTTCTCGAGCGCGGCCGTCCCGAGGTTGACGCGGCGGGCGCCGGTCGCGAGCGCACGCTCGAGCGACGCGTCGTCGCGGATGCCCCCGGACAGCTCGACCTGGACGTCGAGGCGCCCGACGACGTCCGCGAGCAGCTCCGCGTTGGAGCCGCGGCCGAACGCGGCGTCGAGGTCCACGAGGTGGATCCACTCCGCGCCGCCGGACTGCCAGTCGAGCGCGGCGGCGAGCGGGTCGCCGTACGAGGTCTCGGAGCCCGCCTCGCCCTGGACGAGGCGGACGGCCTGGCCGTCGGCGACGTCGACGGCGGGGAGCAGCACGAGGCGGTCGGTCACGGGGGTCTCCATCGGTGTAGGCGGTGGCGCGTCGCTCGCGCCGGGTGGTGCGCGCCGGGCGGTGTGCCTCGGTGCGCAGACTTTCAGAGCGAGCGGACCCAGTTCTCGAGCAGGGTCGCGCCGGCGTCGCCCGACTTCTCGGGGTGGAACTGCGTCGCGGACAGCGGGCCGTTCTCGACGGCCGCGACGAAGCGGCCACCGTGCTCGGACCACGTGACGAGCGGTCGGCGGACGGGCGAGTCCGCCGGGAGGTCCTGCCCGGTCGTGAACGACCGGGCGGCGTAGGAGTGCACGAAGTAGAAGCGCTCGTGCTCGACGCCGCGGAACAGCACGCTGCCCTCGGGCACCTCGACCGTGTCCCAGCCCATGTGCGGCACGACGTCGGCCTCGAGGCGGTCGACGAGGCCCGCCCACTCCCCGAGCCCGTCGGTGAGCGTCCCGTGCTCGTCGCCCTGCTCGAACATGACCTGCATGCCCACGCAGATCCCGAGGACGGGCCGCCCGCCGGCGAGACGCCGGCCGACGATCTCGTCGCCGCGCACGCCGCGCAGGCCGGTCATGACCGCGGCGAACGCGCCGACGCCCGGGACGACGAGGCCGTCCGCGTCCTGCGCGCGCGCCCGGTCGGCGGTCAGCTCGACGTCCGCGCCGACACGCTCGAGCGCGCGAACGGCCGAGCGGACGTTGCCGAAGCCGTAGTCGAGCACGACGACGGACGGGCGGCGGGCGGTCGACGGCGTGGCGCCGGGCTCGGTCATGCGCCGTCCTTCCGTGCGCGCCGCGCCGCGGACGTGAGCAGGCGCATCGCCTTCCAGCGGGAGATCGACGAGCTCGCCACGACGCCGTCCTGGTCGGCGAGCGTCGTCGTGCCGGTGATCAGGTCCTCGAGCGACTCGGGCGCACCGCCGAGCACGAGGCCCGGCGCGAGGCGGTCGCCCTGCACGCCGTCCGCCCAGCGCGTCATCGTGAGCTGCTCGCCGCTGCGCTCGACGAGCACGAGCGGCACGCCCTTGACGAGGGTGGTCAGGGCGGCGGCCGCGTGCGCGGGCGCGTCGCCCGCCGGGTCGCGCAGCACCGCCACGGCACCGACGTCGGTCGGGACGACGTCCGCCTCGACCTGTGCGAGCGAGCACGCCGCCGCGAGCGGCTCCGCGCCCGCGATCTGCGTGATGAGCGCCACGAGGTCGGGGACCGCCGAGGCCGTCAGCGACGAGAGGTCGTCGGGGATCTCGACGCCGTCCAGCGCGTCGTCGTCGTGCGTGCTCACAGGGCTCCCTTCGTGGACGGGACGCCCTCGACGCGCGGGTCCGGCGCGACGGCGGCGCGCAGCGCCCGGGCGAGCGCCTTGAACTGCGCCTCGACGATGTGGTGCGGGTCGCGGCCCGCGAGGACGCGCACGTGGATGCAGATGCCCGCGTGGTGCGCGATCGACTCGAGCACGTGCCGCGTGAGCGACCCCGTGAAGTGCCCGCCGATGAGGTGGTACTCCTGGCCCTCGGGCTCCCCCGAGTGCACGAGGTACGGGCGCCCGGACACGTCCACGACGGCGAGCGCGAGGGCCTCGTCGAGCGGGACCGTCGCGTCGCCGAAGCGCCCGATGCCCACCTTGTCGCCGAGCGCGACGCGCAGCGCCTCGCCGATCGTGATCGCGACGTCCTCCACCGTGTGGTGCGCGTCGATGTGGGTGTCCCCCGTCGCGACCACCTTGAGGTCGATGAGCGAGTGCTTGCCCAGCGCCGTCAGCATGTGGTCGTAGAACGGGACGGTCGTCGAGATCTCGGTGACCCCCGACCCGTCGAGGTCGAGCTCGACGAGCACGCTCGACTCGGACGTCGCGCGCTCGATGCGCGCGGTGCGCTTCACAGTCCTGCCACCTCCACGAGGGCCTGTCGGAAGGCCCTCATCTCGTCGCCGGTGCCGATCGACACCCGCAGCCAGCCGTCGGGACCAGTCTCCCGGATGAGCACGCCCCGCTCCAACAACGCCGCCCAGACCGCGTGCCGGTCGGCGAACGTGCCGAACAGGACGAAGTTGGCGTCGGACTCCGCGACGTCGAGCGGGCGACCGTCCGGGTGCCGCAGCGAGCGCAGCCACGCGACGGTCTCGTCGCGGCGCTCGCGCAGCGCGGACACCTGCGCGAGCAGCTCGCCCGAGTGCGCGAGGGCCGCGCGCGCGACCGCCTGCGTCACGGCCGACAGGTGGTAGGGCAGGCGCACGACGCGCAGCGCGTCGACGAGCTCGCGCGACGCCGCGAGGTACCCGACGCGGGCGCCCGCGAGCGCGAACGCCTTAGACATCGTGCGCGTCACCGCGAGGTTCGGGTAGCGATCGAGCAGCTCGAGGGCCGACGGCGTCCCCGCCCGCCGGAACTCGCCGTACGCCTCGTCGACGACCACCACGGCGGGTGCGTCCCGCCCGTCGGGGAGCGGGACCCGCACCGCGAGCGCCGCCTCGCACACCGCCTCGACCGTCGCGGCGGGCAGCGCCGTGCCGGTCGGGTTGTTCGGGCTCGCGAGCAGGACGACGGACGGCTGCTCGCGCGCGACGACCTCGCGGGCGTGCTCGGGGTCGAGCGTGAAGTCGTCCGCGCGGCGCCCGACGACCCACGCCGTGTGGGTGTCGCGCGCGTACTCGGGGTACATCGAGTACGTCGGGGCGAAGGAGACGGCCATGCGCCCCGGGCCGCCGAACGCCTGCAGCACGTGGAGCATGATCTCGTTCGAGCCGTTCGCGACCCACAGCCGGTCCGCCTCCAGCGCGACGCCCGACTCCGTGCCGAGGTAGGCGGCGAGGTCGGCGCGCAGGCCGAGGAAGTCGCGGTCGGGGTAGCGGTTCAGCCCGGTGGCGGCGTCGTGCACCGCGCGGGTGATCGTCGCGACGACGGCCTCGCTCGGCGCGTGCGGGTTCTCGTTGACGTTGAGCAGGACCGGGACGTCGAGCTGCGGCGCGCCGTACGGCTCGACGCCGGCGAGCTCGGGGCGCAGCGGGAGCAGGGGTCGTCCCGCGACGGAGGGTGGGGTCACCCCCACAGTCTACGAACCGTCGGCGCGCGGTCGCCCGTGACGTCCGGCACGCGGTCACCCGGGACGACCGGCGCGCGGCGGTCACCCGGGGCGGTCGGCGCGCGGTCGGCCGGGACGGTCGGCCTCGCCGGCGAGAGGCGAAGGTCCCGACCTGGACGGACGTCGGTCGCCGGTCCGGCCGTCCGGGGCGCCGGAGCGGCCTCGCGCGCGTAGCGTCGAAAGGGTAGGGAGGACCGTCGGCAGGGTCCTCCTGGCCCCTCTCCCCGAGAAGACGAGGTGATCCCCGTGCCCACCATGCGTGCCGCCGTCGTCCGTTCGTTCACCGACCCGCTGGTCGTCGAGGAGCTCGACGTCCCGTCGCCCGGGCCCCACGAGGCCCTGGTCAAGGTCGACTACACCGGCGTGTGCCACACGGACCTGCACGCCGCGCGCGGTGACTGGCCGGTGAAGCCCGCTCCCCCGTTCGTGCCGGGCCACGAGGGCGTCGGCACGGTCGTCGCCGTCGGCGACCAGGTGACGCGCGTGCGGGTGGGCGACACGGTCGGCAACGCCTGGCTGTGGAGCGCGTGCGGCGAGTGCGAGTACTGCGAGACGGGCTGGGAGACCCTGTGCCCGCAGCAGAAGAACGGCGGCTACTCGGTCGACGGGTCGTTCGGCCAGTACATGCTCGTCGACTCGCGGTACTGCCCCGTGGTCCCGGACGGGGTCGACCTCTCCGCCGTCGGGCCGATCCTGTGCGCCGGCGTCACCGTCTACAAAGGGCTCAAGGTCACGGACACCCAGCCCGGCGAGTGGGTGCTGGTCTCCGGGATCGGCGGCCTCGGCCACATCGCGGTGCAGTACGCGGTCGCCATGGGCCGCCGCGTCGCCGCGGTCGACGTCGACGACGAGAAGCTCGCGCTCGCGCGCAAGCACGGTGCCGAGGTCACGGTGAACGCGGCGACGTCGCCCGACGCCGCGGCGGAGATCCGGGAGCAGACGGGCGGCGGCGTCCACGGCGCACTCGTCACCGCCGTCAACGCGCACGCGTTCCCGCAGGCCGTGGGCGCGCTGCGCCGCGGTGGCACGGTCTCGCTCGTCGGTCTCCCGCCGGAGAAGTTCCCGCTCGACATCTTCACGACCGTCCTCTTCGGCCTGACCGTGCGCGGCTCCATCGTGGGGACGCGCAAGGACATGGCGGAGGCGCTCGACTTCTTCGCGCGCGGGAAGATCAGCCCGACGTACACGGTGCGTCCGCTCGACGACGTCAACGCGATCTTCGCCGAGATGGAGGAGGGCCGGATCGACGGGCGCGTCGTGATGGACATGCGCTCCTGACGTCGCGCCGCTGCCCCTCGCGGCGTCCCGGCCCGTGACCCCCGACCGGGTCGCGGGCCGCGGCCTGTGCACGACGCCCCGAGGGTCGGCGGGTGCGCCTACGATCGTGCGGGTGAGCCCCACCGACCCGTACGCCGACCTGCCCTTCGACCCGGCCGACGAGCCGCCGCTCGACGAGCCCGCCGACCCGTTCGGCGACCCGTGGGCGGGGGCGGCGCCGCAGGCGGCGGGGACCGCGGCTCCCGCCGCGGGCCCGGCCGGCGTCGAGGTCCCGGGCACGGACGCCCGGGGCGGCGACCCCGCGCCCGACCCCGCGCCCGTTCCGGCGGCCGACGGCGGCGAGGCAGCCAAGCGGGCCAAGCTCGCCATGCTGCGCGGCCTCCTCGACGGGCAGTCGCTGCGCGAGGACGCCGAGACCGCGCTGCGCGCCCTCGTGGGGCGTGACGACGCGACGCTGCGCGAGGACCAGTGGCGCGCGATCGAGGCCCTCGTGGCGTTCCGCCGCCGCGCGCTCGTCGTGCAGCGCACGGGGTGGGGCAAGTCCGCCGTGTACTTCGTCGCGACCCGGCTGCTGCGCGACCGCGGTGCCGGCCCGACGGTGATCGTGTCCCCCCTCCTCGCGCTCATGCGCGACCAGATCTCGGCGGCGGCCCGGGCCGGGATCAAGGCGGTGACGATCAACTCGGCCAACGTCACCGAGTGGGACGACGTCCACCGCGCGATCGCGGACGGCGAGGTCGACGTGCTCCTGTGCTCGCCGGAGCGGCTCAACAACCCCGGCTTCCGCGACGAGGTGCTCCCCCGGCTCGCGGCCGACGCGGGCCTCGTCGTCATCGACGAGGCGCACTGCATCTCGGACTGGGGCCACGACTTCCGTCCGGACTACCGGCGCATCCGCACCCTGCTCGCCGACCTGCCGCCCGGCATCCCGGTGCTCGCGACGACCGCGACGGCGAACGAGCGCGTGACCGCCGACGTCGCGGAACAGCTCGGCGTGACGGCGGCGCACGCCGCGGGCGGGGCCGTCGGCGACGCCGCGGGCGCGGCAGCCCACGAGGACGTGCTGGTCCTGCGCGGCGGCCTGGACCGCGAGTCGCTGCACCTCGCCGTCCTGCGCCTGCCCGACCAGCCGACGCGCGTCGCGTGGCTCGTCGAGGCGCTGCAGGACGTCGACGGCTCGGGGATCGTGTACTGCCTCACCGTCTCCGCCGCCGAGCAGGTCGCGAGCCAGCTCCGCGCCGCCGGTCTGGCGGTCGCGTCGTACACGGGCCAGACGGACCCCGCCGAGCGCGAGCGGCTCGAGGAGGACCTCAAGGAGAACCGGGTCAAGGCGCTCGTCGCGACCTCCGCGCTCGGGATGGGCTTCGACAAGCCGGACCTGGCCTTCGTCGTCCACCTCGGGGCGCCGAGCTCGCCCATCGCGTACTACCAGCAGGTCGGGCGCGCGGGCCGTGGCGTGGACTCGGCCGTCGTGGTGCTGCTGCCGGGCGAGGAGGACCGCCGCATCTGGGAGTGGTTCGCGTCCACCGCGTTCCCGCCGCAGGACCAGGTGCGCGCGACCCTCGACGCCCTCGGCGCGGGCGGCGCGCAGTCCGTCGCGCAGCTCGAGACGCAGGTCGACCTCAAGCGGTCGCGCCTCGAGGGCATGCTCAAGGTGCTCGACGTCGACGGCGCGGTCCGCCGGGTCAAGGGCGGGTGGGAGGCCACGGGCGAGCCCTGGACGTACGACTCCGAGCGCTATGAGCGCGTCGACGCCACGCGCTCGGCCGAGCAGCAGGCGATGCTCGACTACGAGGCCACCGACGGGTGCCGCATGGCGTTCCTGCGCGCCGCGCTCGACGACCCGGAGCTCGAGGACGGCTGGCGGTGCGGCCGCTGCGACACGTGCGGCGGCGTGACGCTGCCCGCGCTCCCCGACGCGGAGGCCGTCGCCGCCGCGCGCGCCGACATGGACCGCCCGGGCGTCGAGGTCGTGGCGCGTCGGCAGTGGCCGAGCGGCATGGACCGCCTGGGGCTCGACCTGCGCGGGCGCCTCGGTGCGGACGAGCTCGCGGAGACCGGGCGCGCGGTCGCGCGCCTCGACGGGCTCGGCTGGTCCGCGCCGCTGCGCGAGCTCTTCGCGGCCACGACGCCCGACGGCGACACCCCCGTCGCGCTCCGGCGCGCCGCCGCGCGCGTCCTCGACGACTGGGCGGAGCTCTACGAGGCCGCCCCGCAGCCGGACGGGGAGACCCTCGCCGACGACGCACCCGGCGGCGGCGGGGGTCCCGCCGAGCGGCGGCTGCTCGTGGACGGCGTCGTCGCGGTCCGCTCCGCGACGCGACCGCGGCTCACGTTCCACCTGGCGACCGGCCTCGCGAGCTACCTCGGCAAGCCGCTCATCGGCGCGGTCGGGCCGGTCCCGGGCCGCGAGGAGCCGGGCCGGCACGACGTCAACTCCGCGACGCGCCTCGCGGGCGTCGCGGGCCGTCTCCAGCTCGAGCTGTCGGACGCCGCGCGCGCGGGTCTCGCCGGTCGCCGCGTGCTGCTCGTCGACGACTACACCGAGTCGGGCTGGACCCTCACGGTCGCGGCGCGCCTGCTGCGCCGCGCCGGGGCGGCGGCGGTGCACCCGTTCGTGCTCGGGGTGCGCTGACGCGGTCCCGTGCCAGGGCCGGGCGCGTCACCAGCGCAGGCGCAGCTCGGTGTACGTCGTGTCGACGAAGCCGAGCGAGCGGTAGAGCGGCTCGCCCTCCGGCGTCGCGTGGAGGGACACGGAGTCCGTGCCCGCTTCGCGTGCCCAGTCGAGGGCCGCTCCGACGCACGCGCGCCCGAACCCCCGGCCGCGGTCGGCCGGGTGCGTGCAGACGTTCGACAGGTGCGCCGTCGTGCCGCGGGGGTTGCGGGCCGACGGCACGGACCGGTGCAGCTCGACGAGCGCGCACGCGGCGAGGCGTCCCGGCGCGTCCACGACGAACGCGGCGACGTCCGCCGTCGCGAGACCCGCGGCGAACCACTCGCGAGCCCGCTCCTGCCACGTCGGGTCCTCCGCGCCGGGCTCGCCCATCGCGCGCATGAGGTGCACCCGCAGCGACACCAGGTCGGCGGCGTCGCGCGGGACCGCACGCCGCACCCGCACGACGCCGTCCCGCGCCGCGGCACCGTGCGAGGCACCGTCGTGCGGGCCGCCGTCGTGCGGGACGCCGTCCTGCGCGGCGGTCACAGGAACCGCGCCCGCACCGCCTCGCCGTGCGCCGGGAGGTCTTCGTCGTTCGCCACCGCGACGATCCGGTCCGCGAGGTCCTCGAGCGCGTCGCGGTCGTACTCGACCACCTGGACGGCCTTGACGTAGCTGTGCACGCCGAGCCCGCTGGAGAAGTGCGCGCAGCCGCCCGTCGGCAGGACGTGGTTCGACCCGGCCATGTAGTCGCCGAGGGAGACCGGCGACCACGGGCCGACGAAGATCGCCCCCGCGCTCGTGACGCGCTCGGCGAGCTCGGCCGCCCCCGCGGCCTGGATCTCCAGGTGCTCCGCGCCGTAGGCGTCCACCACCTGCAGCCCGTGCTCGAGGTCGTCGACGAGCACGATCGCGGACTGCGGGCCCGCGAGCGACTGCGCGACGCGCTGCGCGTGCTTGGTCGCGGTCACGAGGCCCGCGAGACGCGCCTCCACCGCGGCGGCGAGCTCGACCGACGGGGTGACGAGCACCGCGGCAGCCAGCGGGTCGTGCTCCGCCTGGCTGATGAGGTCGGCCGCGACGTGCCCCGGGTCCGCCGAGGCGTCGGCGAGGACCGCGATCTCGGTGGGACCCGCCTCCGCGTCGATGCCGACGACGCCCCGCACGAGGCGCTTGGCCGCCGCGACGAAGACGTTGCCGGGGCCCGTCACCACGTCGACCGGCTCGCACAGCACGGCGCCGTCCTGCGGCTCGCTGCCGGCCGCGCCGTACGCGAACATCGCGACCGCCTGCGCCCCGCCGACGGCGTACACCTCGTCGACGCCGAGCAGCGCGCACGCGGCGAGGATCGTCGGGTGCGGCAGGCCGCCGCTGTCCCGCTGGGGCGGCGACGCGACGGCGAGGCTCGGCACGCCCGCCTCCTGCGCCGCGACGACGTTCATCACGACGGACGACGGGTAGACGGCCAGGCCACCGGGGGCGTAGAGCCCGACGCGGCGCACGGGCACCCACCGCTGGCGGACCTGGGCGCCCGGCGCGACCTGGACCGTGAAGTCCTGCGGGCGCTGCGCCGCGTGCACGAGCCGGACCCGGCGGATCGACTCCTCGAGGCCCGCGCGGACCTGCGGGTCGAGCGCCGCGAGCGCCGCGGCGATCTCGCCGGCCGGGACCCGCAGGTGCTCCGGCCGCACGCCGTCGAAGCGCTCGGCGTACTCGCGCAGGGCCTCGGCCCCGCGCGTCCGCACCGCCTCGAGGATCGGCGCGACCCGATGCGCCGCGTCCTCCACGCCGACCTCTGCGCGCGGCAGGGCCTCGGCGAGCTCGCGTGCGGACAGGGAACGCCCTCGGAGATCGATGCGGGAGATCATGCGACGAGTCTAGGAGTTCCGGGGGCTCCGCGACGAGCGCGTTCCGCCCTGCGGTCCTCTCGGCGGCGCACCTGCGCGTCGCGACCCGCGCGCTCGGCCGTCACGCCGGTGACGTCCCGCCGAGACCCGTCCCGCCGAGACCCGTCCCGCCGAGCGTCGTGTCGTCGAGCGTCGTGTCGTCGCAGCGCTCACCGCCGGGGAGAATGGCGTCATGAACCCCTCCGACGACGCCCGCCCGGTCGAGATCTCCGACGACGTCATCCGCCTCGGGCAGTTCCTCAAGCTCGCGGGGCTCGCCGAGTCCGGCGCGGAGGCGCGCGACCTCGTCACCGAGGGCGAGGTCCGCGTGAACGGCGAGGTGGACACCCGCCGGGGACGCCAGCTGCACCGCGGCGACGTCGTCACGGTCGACCGGCCGCAGGGTCGGGAGAGCGCGACCGTCGCCTGAGCGGCCGGTACGGCCCGCCCGGCCGGGTCAGGCCATGTAGGTCGAGGCCATCACCTTGTCCGGCGTGAGGCGCAGCACGACACGCTCCGGCTTGGGCGTCAGCGGGCGGTAGCGACGGGCGTAGCGCGCGACGGCGTCCGCCACCTCGTCCGCGTCCTCGACGACCTCGATCGTCCCCTCGAGCGTGAGCCACCGCCCGCCGTCGACCTGGCACACCGCGGCGCGCGGGTGGGCGCCGTCCGGGCCGGTCCGGCGGGCGTTGCGCGCCTTCACCGACCCGCGGTTCGTCGTGATCCGCACGACGCCCGCGTCCGGGTCCCAGGTGAACGCCACCGGGACGACGTGCGGGCTCCCGTCCTCGCGCAGGGTCGTGAGCGTGGCCAGGTGCCGCTCGGTGACGAAGACGCGCTGCTCGGGGTTGAGTCGGATCACGCTCGCGAGTCTAGGCGTGGCCGCGCGGCGTCGGCCGGAGCCGACCCGTGCCGGTCGTCACACGGTGCCGGGGGCCGTGCCGCCTGGGTACGGCACGGGCGGGTCCGGGACGCGCCGTCCCCGTGCGGCACCGCGCGCAGGGCCGGAGACCGACGACGGCACGCTGTCAGAGCAGGCAGGACGGCCCGAGCAGCGCCTTGAGGTCGCCGAACAGCGCCGGCGACTTCTCGACCCGCAGCCCGTCGCCCGCGCGCACGACCGTCGTCTTGCCGGGCTCGAGGACCTGGACGTGCACCTCGGCCGAGCCGGGGTGCGTCGCGAGGACCTCGCGCAGGCGCAGGATGATCGGCTCGACGCAGCGCGTGTGCGAGACCTTCACGGCGAGCGGCGACTCCGCGCCCACGGTGATGTCCGGGAGCGAGACCTCCATCGCCTGGAGCTGCATCGTGTCGTCGCGCCGACGCACGCGCCCGCGCAGGACCACGACCTGGTCCTCGGCGAGGACGGTCGAGTAGGCGAGGTACGTCTCGCCGAAGAACATCACCTCGACGGCGCCCTCGAGGTCCTCGATCGTCACGGCGGCCCACGGGTTGCCGTTCTTGCTCATCTTGCGCTGGAGCGACGTCACGAGGCCGGCGATCGTCACGGTGGAGCCGTCGGGCCGGCCCTCGTCGGCGAGCAGGTTGGCGATCCCGGTGTCCGCCGCGCGCGTCAGCACGTGCTCGAGACCGGACAGCGGGTGGTCGGAGACGTACAGGCCGAGCATCTCGCGCTCGAACGCGAGGCGCTGCTTCTTGTCCCAGTCCGGGAGGTCGGGCACGTCGACGGAGAACGACATGCCGTCCTCGGCGTCGGCGCCCCCGAAGTCGGCGAAGAGGTCGAACTGGCCCTCCGCCTCCTTGCGCTTGACGCTGATCACCGAGTCGACGGCCTGCTCGTGCACGACGAGCAGGGCTCGCCGCGCGTGCCCGAGCGAGTCGAACGCGCCCGCCTTGATGAGCGACTCGATGGTGCGCTTGTTGCAGACGACGGCCGGCACCTTGTCGAGGAAGTCGGTGAACGACGTGAACGCGCCCTTCTCCTCGCGCGTGCGGATGATCGCGTCGACGACGTTCGCGCCGACGTTGCGCACGCCCGTGAGGCCGAACCGGATGTCGCCGCCCACCGCGGTGAACTTCGCCGCCGAGTCGTTCACGTCCGGCGGGAGAACGGTGATGTGCATGCGCCGGCACTCGTTGAGGTAGAGGGCCAGCTTGTCCTTGTCGTCGCGCACGCTCTGCAGGAGCGCCGCCATGTACTCCGTCGGGTAGTTCGCCTTGAGGAACGCCGTCCAGTACGCCACGAGGCCGTACCCCGCGGAGTGCGCCTTGTTGAAGGCGTAGCCCGCGAAGGGGACCAGCGTGTCCCAGACCGCCCGGATCGCGGCGTCGGAGTACCCGCGCTCGCGGCAGCCCGCCTGGAACGGCACGAACTCCTTGTCGAGGATCTCCTTCTTCTTCTTGCCCATCGCACGCCGCAGCAGGTCGGCCTGCCCGAGCGAGTACCCGGCGAGGATCTGCGCGGCCCTCTGGACCTGCTCCTGGTAGACGATGAGGCCGTAGGTCTCGTCCAGGATCTCCGCGAGGGGCTGCTCGAGCTCCGGGTGGATGGGCTCGATCTTCTGCAGGCCGTTCTTGCGCAGCGCGTAGTTCGTGTGCGAGTTCATGCCCATCGGGCCCGGGCGGTAGAGCGCGATGACGGCCGAGAGGTCGTCGAACTTGTCCGGCTTCATCTGGCGCAGGAGCGCGCGCATGGGGCCGCCGTCGAGCTGGAACACGCCGAGCGTGTCGCCGCGCGCGAGCAGCTCGTACGACGCCTTGTCGTCGAGCGTGAGCGACTCGATCTCGATCGGCTCCTTGCCGTTCATCTCGATGTTCTCGAGCGCGTCGTCGAGGATGGTGAGGTTGCGCAGCCCGAGGAAGTCCATCTTGATGAGGCCGAGGCCCTCGGACGTCGGGTAGTCGAACTGCGTGATGACCGCGCCGTCCTGGGGACGGCGCATGATCGGGATGATGTCGATGAGCGGGTCGCTCGACATGATGACGCCCGCCGCGTGCACGCCCCACTGCCGCTTCAGGCCCTCGATGCCGCGCGCGAGCTCGACGACGCGCTGCGCCTCCGGGTCGGTGTCGTGGAGCTGGCGGAACTCCGCGGCCTCGGAGTACCGCTCGTGCTTCGGGTCGAAGATCCCCGACAGGGGGATGTCCTTGCCCATCACGGCCGGCGGCATCGCCTTGGTGAGCTTCTCCCCCATCGCGAACGGGAAGCCGAGGAGCCGTGCCGAGTCCTTGAGGGCCTGCTTGGCCTTGATCGTCCCGTAGGTGACGATCTGGGCGACGCGGTCGTCGCCGTACTTCTCGGTGACGTACCGGATGACCTCCCCGCGCCGACGCTCGTCGAAGTCGACGTCGACGTCGGGCATGGAGACGCGCTCGGGGTTGAGGAACCGCTCGAAGATCAGCCCGTGCTCCAGCGGGTCGAGCTCCGTGATGCCCATGAGGTACGACGCCATCGAGCCGGCGGCCGACCCACGGCCGGGCCCGACGCGGATGCCCTGGTCCTTGGCCCAGTTGATGAAGTCGGCGACCACGAGGAAGTACCCCGGGAAGCCCATCTGGATGATGACCTCGGTCTCGTACTGCGCCTGCTTGCGCGCCGCGTCCGGGATGCCGTTCGGGTAGCGGCGGTGCAGCCCGCGCTCGACCTCCTTGACGAACCAGCTCGTCTCGTCCTCGCCCTCGGGGACGGGGAACCGCGGCATGTAGTTCGCCTTCGTGTTGAACGACACCTCGCACTGCTCGGCGATGAGCAGCGTGTTGTCGCACGCCTCGGGGAGCTCCGCGAACACCCGGCGCATCTCGGCCGCCGACTTCACGTAGTAGCCGGTGCCGTCGAACTTGAACCGGTCCGGGTCGTCGAGCGTCGACCCGGAGTTGATCGCGAGCAGCGCCTCCTGGCTGGACGCGTCCTCCTCGCGCACGTAGTGGAGGTCGTTCGTCGCGACGAGCCGCGCGCCGATGGTCTCCGCGAGGCGGAGCAGGTCCTTCGTGACCCGGGTCTCGATGTCGATCCCGTGGTCCATGAGCTCGACGAAGAAGTTCTCGCGGCCGAAGATGTCCTGGAGCTCGCCCGCCGTCCGCACCGCCTCGTCCCACTGGCCGAGGCGCAGGCGCGTCTGGATCTCGCCCGACGGGCACCCGCTCGTCGCGACGAGGCCCTTGCCGTAGCGCTGGAGCAGGTCGCGGTCCATGCGCGGCCACTTGCCCATCTGGCCCTCGAGCGACGCGAGCGACGACGCCCGGAACAGGTTGTGCAGCCCTTCGTTGTCCTTCGCGAGCAGCGTCATGTGCGTGTACGCACCGCGCGCCGAGACGTCGTCGGACTCCTGCCCCTGCTGCCCGAACCGCACGCGGGTCTGGTCGAACCGGCTCGTGCCCGGCGTGACGTACGCCTCCACGCCGATGATCGGCTTGATGCCCTTCGCCTGCGCCCGCGACCAGAACTCGAACGCCCCGAACACGTAGCCGTGGTCCGTCGTCGCGATGGCCTTCTGCCCCAGGCGCTCGACCTCGTCGAACAGGTCCCCGATCCGGGCCGCGCCGTCCAGCATCGAGTACTCGGTGTGGACGTGGAGGTGGACGAAGTCCTCAGTCGCGGTGGGCATGCACCGATCTTAGGCGTGCCCCACCCACACTCCCGCGAGGTCGCGGCGGGTCGTGCAGCACGTCACGCGGACGACCCGCCGCCCCCGCCCGACGGCACGTCAGACGTCGGTCGTGAGGGTCTTCGCGGCGTCGCGGTGGTCGATGCCCGCGTCGAGGTAGACGGGCCCGGACACGGCGTAGCCGAGCCGCTCGTAGAAGCCGATCGCCTGGACCTGGGCGGAGAGGAGCACGCGCACGGTGCGGCGTCCGTCCGGTCCGGGGACCGCGTGCTCGGCGAGCGCGACCTCCTCCAGCGCGCGCATCACCGCGGCGCCCGCGCCGGTGCCGCGTGCGACCGCGGCGACCGCGACCCGGCCGACGTGCACCTCGCCCGGGTGCCCGGGGTCCGTGAGGAGCCGGCCCGTGCCGACCACCTCCCCGCCCCGCTCGCGGTCCCGCACGAGCACGTGCGTGGTCGTCTCCGCGGTGTCCAGGTCGTCGATCTCCTCCTCGACCGGGACGCCCTGCTCGTCGACGAACACCGCGAGCCGCAGCGCGTGCGCGGCGGCCAGCCCGGCGTCGTCGACCACGCGCTCCACGGCGAGCCGGGCGTCGCCCGGCCCCGGGGCGGCGACGGTCACGCGTACGCCCCGCGCAGCACCTCGAGCGCGTGCGCGAGGTCGTCCGGGTACTCGCTCGTCAGCTCGAGCCACTGCCCGGTCGTGGGGTGCTCGAACCCGAGGCGCATCGCGTGCAGCCACTGGCGCGTCAGGGCCACGCGCGAGGCCAGCACCGGGTCGGCGCCGTACGTGAGGTCGCCGACGCACGGGTGCCGCAGCGCGGAGAAGTGCACGCGGATCTGGTGCGTGCGGCCCGTCTCGAGGTGCACCTCGACGAGGGACGCGGCGGGCAGCATCTCGAGCACCTCGTAGTGCGTGACCGACGGCTTGCCCTCCGCCGTGACGGCGAACTTCCAGTCCGCGCTCGGGTGCCGCCCGATCGGTGCGTCGATCGTCCCGGTGGTCGGCTCGGGGTGGCCCTGGACGAGCGCGTGGTACACCTTCTCGACCGTGCGCTCCTTGAAGGCGCGCTTGAGCGCGGTGTACGCGACCTCGCTCTTCGCGACGACCATGAGCCCCGACGTCCCGGCGTCGAGGCGGTGCACGATGCCCTGGCGCTCCGCGGCGCCCGACGTCGAGATCCGGTACCCCGCGGCCGCGAGGGCGCCGACGACGGTCGGACCGGTCCAGCCCGGCGACGGGTGGGCCGCGACCCCGACGGGCTTGTCGACGACCACCAGGTCGTCGTCGTCGTGCACGATGCCCATGCCCGGCACGGGTTCCGCGACGACCTCGACCGCGGGCGCGGCGTCGGGCACGTCGACCTCGAGCCACCCGCCCGGGACGAGCCGGTCGGACTTGCCGACCTCGCGCCCGTCGAGGCGGACCGCGCCGCTCGCGGCGAGCTCCGCCGCCCGGGTCCGCGAGAGGCCGAGGAGCCGGGACAGTCCGGCGTCGACGCGCTCGCCCGCGAGGCCGTCGGGCACCGGGAGCGACCGGAGGCTCACCGCGCCCCCTCGTCGTCGGTCCGCGAGACGGTCGGCTCGGGCGCGGGCCCCGACGTCGGCTCGACGACGCCCTCCGCGCTCGACGCGCCGTCCGCGTCGTCACCACCGTGACGCGTCCCGTCGAGACCGATCCCGAGCACCGACAGGACGGCGATCATCACGGCCGCGGCCACGATCGCGATGTCCGCGACGTTGCCCACGAACCAGTTCGCGTAGGCGATGAAGTCGACGACGTGCCCGCGCGCGAAGCCGGGCTCGCGGAAGAAGCGGTCGACGAGGTTGCCGAGCGCACCGCCCAGCAGCAGGCCCAGCGCGACCGCCCACGCGCGCGAGCCGATGCGGCTCACCATGCGCACGATGACGACGACGACCGCGACCACGACGATCGTCAGGAGCCACGTCATGCCGGTCGCGATGGAGAGCGCCGCACCGGGGTTGTAGATGAGCCGCAGCCCGAGCAGCGAACCCACGAGCGGGATCGTGTCGTCGCCGAGCGTCAGGCTCGACTCCGCCCACCACTTGGTGAGCTGGTCGAGCACGAGGACGAGGACGGCGAGGACGACGGTCCACACGACCAGGACGCGGCGCGGACCGCGCCGGACGGCTCCTGCGGAGGGTTCGGCGGGCGCCTGCGGGGAGGCGTCGGCGGGGTCGGTGGGCTCGGGGCGCGCGGAGGTGGACATCGGCGGCAAGTCTGCCACGTCGTCGCCCTGGTCGACGCGGCCCGGCGACGGACCGGCGCTCAGCGCCGCTCGGCGCGCTGCTTGGCCTCGACGGAGAGGTTCGCGCGCGGGAACGCCTGCAGGCGCGCCTTGCCGATCGGCAGCCCCGTCTCCTCGCACGTCGCGTACGTGCCGGCCGCGATGCGGTCGAGCGCGTGCGAGGTCTGCGCGAGGAGGTCGCGCACGTTGTTGACGAGCGTCAGCTCCTGCTCACGCTCCAGGGCGCTGGACCCGGAATCGGCCTGGTCGTCGCCGGCGCCGTCACCGGAGTGCCGCAGGAGGTTCGACAGCTCCTCGTCGGCGACGGCGAGCTCCCCCTCCAGCCGCTCCTTCTCGGCGAGCAGCTCCGCGGCGAGCTCCTCGGCCTCGCGCAGGGTCCAGGGCTCCTCCCCGTCGCGCACGGGGAAGGACTTGACGTCCTTCGCGAGGTTCGGGAATCGGTCGCGCACGGCCGAACGGGCCGCGGTGGTGAGCTTGGTCATGTCGCCCCTCCAAGTTCGAGTCACGCGAGAGTAGACGCAGCGGCCGGCACGCACAACACACCACGCCGGACCGCCGAGGCGGGAGAAAGGCGCAGGTGCGAGGCGTACCGGCCGCTGCCGGACTGTCGACGCAGGTGCTAGATGCCGGGAGCGAGGTCGCTCGTGCGGCTCGCCCCGCCGACGTTGCTGCGCGGCGGGAGGGCGCTGCCCCGGTTGTCCAGGTCACCCAGCAGGTTCTGCAGGTAGCTCTTGAGACGCGTGCGGTAGTCGCGCTCGAAGATCCGCAGCTCGTCGATCTTGCGCTCGAGGAGCGAACGCTCCTGCTCGAGCTGCGAGAGCGTGCGGTGCGAGGTCTCCTCGGCCTCGCGCACGATGCGCGAGCCCTCCTCCTTGGCCTCCGCGATGAGGCGGTCGCCCTCCTCCTGGCCGGAGCGCACGTAGTCGTCGTGCAGCTTCTGGGCCAGCTGGAGCATGCCGGTCGCCGACTCGGGCTCCGCCGCGTTCTTCGTGACGACGGCCTGCGAGATCGGGGCCGCGCGCACGGGCTCCGGCTCCGGCTCGGGCGCCTTCGGCGTCTCGACGACGGGGGGCTGCACCGCAGCGCTGGACGCGTCGGCCCGGCTGAGCTCGGCGAGACGACGCTCCGCCGCAGCGAGCTTCGACTTGAGGTCCTCGTTCTCCTCCTGCACGGAGTTGAGGGTCCTCACCACCTCGTCCAAGAAGTCGTCGACCTCTTCGACGTCGTAGCCCTCGCGGAACTTCGTCGCCGAGAACTTCTTGTTCAGGATGTCCTCTGCAGTGAGCAGTGCCATCGGTTCACCTCATAGCGTTTGCGTGTCGGTCCGGGCGACCTCGCGATCACCAGACTCCAAAGTAGCGGACATTGCCCTCAGGGGCGGGGGCAGCCGCGCCGTCGCGCGCCGTCGGAACCGTGCCGACGACGTGCAGCGTGCGCGGGCGTGCGGTGGGGGTCGGGGCGAACCGGACGTAGCGGCCCGGTCCGGACCGGCCCGACGTCCCGTTCACGTGACGTGCGTCTCAGAGCGAGGACACGACCTGCGCCGCGATCGTCACGGCGAAGAACAGGATGATGAAGGCCAGGTCGAGACGCACCTGACCCAGCGAGAGCGGCGGGATGAGCCGGCGCAGCGCGCGCAGGGGCGGGTCCGTCGCCGAGTAGATCACCTCGGCGAGCACCAGCAGGACCCCCCGGGGCCTCCAGTCGCGCGCGAAGAACTGCACCCAGTCGAACACGAGCCGACCGATGAGCAGCAGCAGGTAGAGCCAGAGCAGGAATCCGACGATGCCTGTGATGAGGTCCCAGATCACGGGTCAACTGTGCCAGACGCGCCGCCCCCGGCCCCGCCGGGGACACGCGCTACGCCCAGGGCGGACGCGCAGGAGGGACGGGCGCGTCACCGCGCCCGTCCCTCCGTGCATGCGGCGCGTGCTCGGCGGGTGCGTCGCGCCGCGCGCGCGCTCAGCTCTGGTTGTAGAAGCCCGCGCGACCGGGGGCCGGCGCGGCGGCCTGCTCCTCGCCGGTGATCTCGACGTGCTCGGGCGAGAGCAGGAACACCTTGTTGGTGACGCGCTCGATGGCCCCGTGCAGCCCGAAGATGAGGCCTGCGGAGAAGTCGACGAGGCGCTTCGCGTCCGCGTCGTCCATGTCCGAGAGGTTCATGATCACCGGGGTGCCGCCGCGGAACGCCTCGCCGATCACGCGCGCGTCGTTGTACGAGCGCGGGTGCACCGTCGTGATCCGCCGCAGCTCGGCCGCCGACATGCTCGTCTGCGGCACCTCGCGCGGCCCGAGCGCGCGGTGCAGCGGCGTCACCGGTGCCTGGTAGTCGTGCGCCACGTCCGCCCCCGTCTCGTCGAGCTCGTCGACGTACTCGTCCTGCTCGTCCTCGCCGCGATCATCAGCGAGGCCCAGATACAGCATGGTCTTGCGCAGCGCTCCCGCCATGGGCCTTGCTCCGTCCTCGATCGATCCTCGGTCCACCGGCCGTCGGACCGGTGCGTTCACGCTAACCGAGGGTGCGCGGCGAGCCCCGGACGACACGCCCGGCGTGCGCAACCTCGTGCGGAGGTCGGACCGAGCCCGCTCAGGTACCGGTGAGCGCCACGAGACCGGCGAACCGGCCGGTCGTCGTCCCGTGGCGCGTGGCGCGACGGTGCGAGAAGAACCGCTCGTCCTCGATCGTGCACGCCGCGACGCGGACGACGTCCGCCACGCCCGCGGCGACCAGGTCGGCGACGACCCCGGCCGGCAGGTCGAGCGCGGGCGTCCCCCAGGACGTCGTCGACCACGTGTCGGGACGTCCGAGCGCCACGTCGTCCCGCATCGTCGCGGGGACCTCGTAGCACCGGCCGCACGCGCTCGGCCCGACGGCGGCACGCACCCGGTCGACCCGGGCACCCGCGGCGACCAGGGCGTCCAGCGCTGCCGCGACCACCCCGTGCGCGAGCCCGCGGCGACCCGCGTGCGCGACGCCGACGACGCCGGCCTCGGCGTCCGCGAGGAGGACGGGCACGCAGTCGGCCACGAGGACGCCCAGGCCCGCGCCGCGGGACGCGGCGACGAGGGCGTCCGCCTCCCCCACCGTGTCAGCCGGGGTCGTACCGCGCGGCGCAGGCTCCACCGTCGCGACCCGGGTGCCGTGGACCTGCGTCGCGAAGGCCGGGTCCGCCCCGAGCCACGCGGCTGCCCGCGCGCGGTTCGCGCGCACCCGGTCGGCGTCGTCGGTCACGTTCAGCCCGAGGTTGAGCGTGTCCCACGGCGCCGGCGAGACACCGCCGGTGCGGGTCGTGAAGCCGGCGCGCACGCCCGGCCCGAGGTCCACCTCGAGCACGACGGGAGGGGCGGCGCCGTCGACACCGCCCCTCCCGTCCTGCACGGGCACGGCGCTCACGGAGCCCCGCGCCGCGTCGCGCGGCCGCGCCGCGTCACTTGAGGAAGTCGGGCACGTCGAGCTCCTCGACCTTGCGGCGCGGAGGCTCCTCGTCGAAGATCCGCGGCGGCACGTCGACGCCCTCGTTCTGCCCGCCCGGGACGGCCTCCGCGTTGTGGTTCCCGGCGTCGCCGGAACCGACCACGGTGAAGGGCGCGGGCGCCACGGGCTGCACCGGCACCGGGCCGTGCCCGCCGTCGAGCGTGACGGGCACGTCGTCGGCCTCCGGCTGGATCGGGACCACCGGCCGCGGCAGCGTGTGCGCGCCCGTCGTCGGTGCCGGCGGCACGGCGCGCGCGGCGGGCACGACCGGGATCGCGCTCGTCGCGGGACGCTGCGCCCCGGCCACCTGGCCGAGCGCTCGCGCGTCGCCCCGCACCTGCGGGGCACCGCCGTCGAAGCCGGCCGCGATGACGGTGACGCGGACCTCGTCGCCCAGCGCGTCGTCGATCACGGCACCGAAGATGATGTTCGCCTCGGTGTGCGCGGCCTCGTGGACGAGGCGGGCGGCCTCGTTGATCTCGAACAGGCCGAGGTCGGAGCCACCCTGGATGGAGAGCAGCACGCCGTGGGCGCCGTCGATGCTCGCCTCGAGGAGCGGCGACGAGATCGCCATCTCGGCCGCCTGCACCGCGCGGTCGTCGCCCCGCGCGTTGCCGATGCCCATGAGGGCGCTGCCCGCGCCCTGCATGACGGACTTGACGTCCGCGAAGTCGAGGTTGATCAGACCGGGGGTCGTGATGAGGTCGGTGATGCCCTGGACACCGGACAGCAGCACCTGGTCGGCCTGGTGGAACGCCTGGAGCGCGCTGACGTTGCGGTCCGACATCGACAGGAGGCGGTCGTTCGGGATGACGATGAGGGTGTCGACCTCGTTGCGGAGGTTCTCGATGCCCTGGTCCGCCTGGACGGAGCGGCGGCGGCCCTCGAACGTGAAGGGCCGCGTCACGACGCCGACGGTCAGCGCGCCGAGCGAGCGCGCGATGCGCGCGACGACGGGCGCGCCGCCCGTACCGGTGCCGCCGCCCTCGCCCGCCGTGACGAAGACCATGTCCGCGCCGCGCAGCACGTCCTCGATCTCCTCGGCGTGGTCCTCGGCCGCCTTCTTGCCGACCTCCGGGTCGGCACCGGCGCCGAGGCCGCGCGTGAGCTCACGGCCGACGTCGAGCTTGACGTCCGCGTCGGACATGAGGAGCGCCTGCGCGTCCGTGTTGATGGCGATGAACTCGACACCCTTGAGGCCGACCTCGATCATCCGGTTGACGGCGTTCACGCCCCCACCGCCGATGCCGACCACCTTGATCACTGCTAGGTAGTTCTGCGGAGTTGCCACGTCAATGCCTCTCGATCGGTCAGCCCTGAACCTTCACCCTCAAGTAGAGGGTTATAGTTATGTCAGGTCGTTCATGGGTCGACCGTAGGTGTCGACGTGCCCATCATCAACGACCGTCTCGCGCGTGTCGGAGATCGCCCCGCGCCCATTCATCGCGTCACGGGGAGCCGCGGGGCCGAGACGTCGTACACGGAGACCCCCGCGTTCTCCGGGACGGCCCGGAGCGTCTGCAGGACGCGCACCTTCAGCGCCGCCTCCTCCGAGCTCCCCCACTCGACGACGACGCCGTCCCGCAGCGTCATGCGGACCGCGTCGCGCGTGGGCGCCGAGACCTCCGCGACCTGCGCGTGGAGGTCCGCCGGGAGCGCGTTGAGCAGCACGAGCGCGGCGTCGAGAGCGCGCGCCCCATGGTCGTCGAGCGGCGCGTCGATCTCCGGCAGCCCCTCGGGCACCGCCGGGTCGGTGCGCACGTGGACGCCGTCCGCGTCGAGCAGCGCGAAGCCGTCGTCCACGGGGACCGCCACGACGGGCTCGCGCGACTCGAGCAGCACGTCCAGCCCCGAGGGCCAGGCACGCCGGATCTCGACGTCGCGCACACCGTTGAGGTCGAGCACCTGCTCGCGCAGCGCGACTGTGTCGAGCCGCGGCAGGGGCACGCCGTCCGCCGCGGCGACGACGTCGCGGACCTGCTGCGGGTCGATCACCGTGCCCTCGCCGGACACCGTGACCTTCTCGAGGTCGAGACCGAGCACGGGCGAGAAGAACGCGACCCACGCGAGTCCGGCGACGACGAGGAGCCCCGCGGCCCAGCCGAGGATGCGCGTGCGCACGCGGTGGCGGCGCATCGCGTCGCGCTCGGCGAGGCGCTCGGCCATGCCGTGCGAGACCACCCCGGTCGGAGCCGTCGACGCACCGCGCGGGACCGACGTCGTCGCGCCCGCGCCCCGGCCACCGCCGCGCGCAGCGGGAGGGCGCCCGGCCGCGGGGCGGCCGCCGGACGAGCGCACGAGCTCCGAGCTCGGGGCCGCGACGCGGCGCACCGGGCGCGTCGGCGTGTCCTCGACCGGCGCCCGGCGCGCGCTCGCGGGCGGGGCCGGCTTCGCGGGGCCCGGGTCCGCGGGCCGTCCGGCCCGCTCGCCCGCGCCCGACCGGCCCGGCCGCGGCGCGGCGGGACGAGGCTTGGGCGGCGGACGCATCAGGCCTCGCCCCCTCCGGGCGCCGGGGCGCCGTCGCGACGCGCGCGGATGCGCTCGAGGACGACGGTGCCCAGCTCCGTGACGTCCCCCGCCCCGACGGTGAGCACGAGGTCTCCCGGGCGGGCGGCGTCCGCGACGCGGTGCGCGGCCTCGACGCGGTCCTCGACCGCCGCGACGACCACGCCGGGGGCGTCGACCAGGTCGGTGATCGTGCGCGCGCTCACGGCCGGGTCCGGCTCCTCGCGCGCCGCGTAGACGCCCGTGACCACGACCTCGTCCGCACCGGCGAGCGCCTGCGCGAACTCGCGGGCGAACGTCGCGGTGCGCGAGAACAGGTGCGGCTGGAAGAGCACGAGCACCCGGCCGCCGGCCGCGACGGGTCGGGCGGCGGCGAGCAGCGCGGCCACCTCGGTCGGGTGGTGCGCGTAGTCGTCGACGACGCGCACGCCGCCCGCCTCGCCGCGGGCCTCGAAGCGCCGGCCGGTGCCGAGGAAGCCGTGCGCGGCGGCGACCGCCGCCGCCGGGTCGACGCCCAGCACGACCGCCGTCACGACGGCCGCGGTCGCGTTGAGCGCGTTGTGACGGCCCGGGACGCGCAGCCGCAGCTCGAGCCCGTCGAGGTGCGCCGCGCCGACCGTGCCCGTGAGCGAGGCTCGCGCCCCCGGCCGGCCCGCGTCCTCGGTGGCGACCACGCCCGCCACGCGCACGTCCGCGTCCGCGGACGTGCCGTACGTGACCACCGCTCCCCCGTCGCGCGCGTGCGCGACGGCGAGCGCACGCGCCCCCGCGTCGTCGGCGCACGCGACGAGCGTCCCGCCCGGGACGATCCGCGCGGCGAAGTCGACGAACGCCTGCTCGAACGCGGCGCGCGACCCGTAGTGGTCGAGGTGGTCGGGCTCGACGTTGGTGACGACGGCGACGTCGGGGGCGTAGTTGAGGAACGACCCGTCCGACTCGTCGGCCTCGGCGACCAGGACGTCCGACCCGAGGTGGCCGCCCGCGACCGGGCCGTCCTCGGTGAGCACCGTGCCGCCGATCGCGAACGACGGGTCGAGGCCCGCACCCCGGAGGACGGTCGCGATCATCGCGGAGGTCGTCGTCTTGCCGTGCGCGCCCGCCACCGCCACGGACCGGCCGCGCGCCATGAGCGCGGCCAGCGCCTGCGAGCGGTGCAGCACGCGCAGCCCGGCCGCCCGCGCCGCGGCGAGCTCGGGGTTCGTCTCGCGCACCGCGCTCGACACGACGACGGTGTCCGCGCCGGCGACGTGCGCGGCGTCGTGCCCCACCCACACCCGGACGCCGTCGGTGCGCAGCGCGGCGAGCGCGTCGCCCTCGCGCGCGTCCGAGCCCTGGACCGGGACGCCGTGCGCGGCGAGGAGGCGGGCGACGACGGACATCCCCGCGCCGCCGACACCGACGAGGTGGACCGTGCCGAGGGCCTCGAGCGCGAGCGGGCCCTCGCCGGACGGCGCGGTCACGGTCGCGCCCCCGGAGCACCGGCGACGGCCTCGGCGACGAGGTCCGCGACGCGCGCGGCGCCGTCGCGCACGCCCGCCCCCGCGGCGGCCGCGGCCATCGCGTCGAGCCGGCCCGGGTCACCGAGCAGCGCGGGGACCTCGCGCGCGACCCACGCGGCGTCGAGCTGCGCGTCGTCGACGAGCAGGCCACCGCCCGCGGCGACGACGGGACCGGCGTTGAGCCGCTGCTCCCCGTTGCCGATGGGCAGCGGCACGTAGACGGCCGGGATGCCCAGCGCGGCGAGCTCGCCCACCGTGCCCGCGCCCGCGCGGCACACGACGAGGTCCGCGACCGCGAGCGCGAGCTGCATCTCGGCGAGGTACTCGCGCACGTCGTAGCGCGCACCCGGCTGGGCCGCGACGGCAGCGGCCGCGGCCTCGCGCACCGCGCCGTCCTTGCCCTTGCCCGTCAGGTGGAGGATCTGCGTGCCCGTCCCGAGGAGTGCGCCGGCGGCCCCCGACACCGCCTCGTTGAGGCTCTGCGCCCCGAGCGAGCCGCCGGTGACGACGAGCGTGCGCGCGCCGGGGTCGAGGCCGAGGCGCGCCGCGGCGTCCGCGCGCACCGCCGCGGCGTCCGCCGTCCGCGCGGCCACGAGGTCCTGGATCTCGCGGCGCAGCGGCAGCCCGGTGACGACGCCGCCCTTGAGCGGCGTGCCCTCGAACGTCACGCCGACGCGCGCGGCCCAGCGGGCGCCGAGGCGGTTCGCCAGGCCGGGGCGCGCGTTCTGCTCGTGGATCACGACGGGGACGTCGCGACGGCGCGCCGCGAGGTACGCGGGCGTCGAGACGTAGCCCCCGAAGCCGACGACGACGCGCGCGCCGGTCTCGTCGATGACGGCACCCGCCGCGTCCACGGCGGACTTGAGCCGTCCCGGGAGGTTGACCCACTCCGCGCTCGGGCGGCGCGGGAGCGGGACGCGCGGCACGTGCCGCAGCGGGTATCCCCGGGCGGGGACGAGGTCGTCCTCCAGGCCGCCCGCGACCCCGAGCGCGGTCACCACCACGCCGGGCTCACGCGCCCGCAGCTCGTCCGCCACCGCCAGGAGCGGGTTCACGTGCCCCGCCGTCCCGCCGCCTGCGAGCACCACCGAACCGATCGTCGTCACGTACCTCGTCGTCCTTCCCTGCGGCGGGTGCCGCGTCCTGTCCGTCGTGCGGAGGTCTGTCGTGCGGGGCGCGCGCCGCCCCACGGGTCCGGCGTCGCGGCCGGGGCGGTCGCGACGGCCGGGGAGGTCATCGCGCGGCCCGGCGCCGAGGGCGAGCGGCCCGGCCGACGACGGCGAGCGAGCGCCGCACGACGCTCCCCCGCGCGGCGAGCGCCTCGGCGGCGCCCGGTTCCGAGCGCGCGAACGAGATGAGCACGCCGAGCGCGGCCATCGTCATGATGAGCGCGGAGCCGCCCGCGGAGACGAGCGGCAGCGGGACGCCGATCACGGGCAGGAGCCCGATGACGACGCCGATGTTGATGAAGGCCTGACCGACGATCCAGCACGCGATCCCGGCCGTGGTGATCTTCACGAACGGGTCGGGGTGGCGGCGCACGATCCGGCTGGTGGCGACGCCGACGATGACGAACAGCCCCAGCACCAGGAGCGTGCCGAGCAGCCCGAGCTCCTCGCCGATGACGGCGAAGATGAAGTCGTTGTGCGCCTCCGGCAGGTACGACCACTTCTCGCGGCTCGCCCCGAGGCCGACCCCCGTGAGCCCGCCGGTGCCGAGCGCGTAGAGGCCGTGCATGGACTGGTAGCACTCGCCGAGCGTGTCGGTGCACTCGCGGTACGTCGCCATGATGCGCGAGAGCCGGTCGCCCCCCGACTGGTTGAGGATGAAGACGTACCCGACGACGAACGCGGCACCGCCCGCCCCGAGGGCGAGCAGGCGCCCGTCGGCCCCCGAGACGAAGAACGCCCCCGCGATGATCGCCATGACCACGAGCGCCGTGCCGAGGTCGTGCCCCGCGAGCACGAGGCCCACGACCGCGACCGCGACGGGGACGGCGGGGATCAGCACGTGCCGCCACTGCCCGAGCATCCGCTGCTTGCGCCCCAGGACGACGCCGAGCCACAGCGCGAGCGCGAGCTTCGCGACCTCGGCCGGCTGGAACGTGAAGAGCCCCAGGTCGATCCAGCCGGTGTTGCCGTTGACGTTCTTCGCGAGCGGGGTGAACACGAGCATCTGCAGCCCGAGCGCCACGAAGAGCGCGGGCCATGCGAGCCGCTTGTACCAGCCGACCGGGACGCGGGTGGCGACGAGCAGGACGGGCAGGCCCATGAGGGCGAACTTTGCCTGCTCGAAGAACGCCCCGAACGGTGACTTGCCCGCGGCGATCTGCGTGACCGCCGAGCTGGAGAACACCATGACGAGACCGATGATCGCGAGCAGCGCGGTCGCGCCCACGAGCAGGTAGTAGCTCGTCACCGTGCTGTTCCACTGGCCGAGCCACGGGCGCTCGGCGGGCTCGGGCCGCGGGCGTCGCGGCTCGCGGGCCGTCGCCCGGCCCCGCGGCACCGTCCGGCTCGTGCCGGCGCGGGGGACGGTGCGCGTCGAGGGCGCGCCTCGCCCGTTCGCGGTCTGGGTCATGGGCTGCCCGGCCTACCCGTGGTCGGGGCGCAGGGCGCGCGCCGCCTCGGCGAACGCCTCGCCGCGCGCGGCGTACGAGCGGAACTGGTCCATCGACGCGCCGGCGGGCGCGAGCAGCACCGTGTCGCCGGCCTGCGCGAGGCGGCGGGCGGAGTCGACGGCGCGGGGCATCACGGTCCCAGTGTCGCCAGGATCGACGCGCACGACGGGGATATCGGGCGCGTGTCGGGCGAGCGCACCGGCGAACGGCTCGGCGTCGACGCCGATGAGCACGACGGCGCGCAGCCGGTCGGCGCGCGCGGCGACGAGCTCGTCGAACGACGCCCCCTTCGCGAGGCCGCCCGCGACCCACACGACGGTCCCGGGCGCGAACGCCGCGAGCGACGCGGACGCGGCGTGCGCGTTCGTCGCCTTGGAGTCGTCGACGTAGGCCACCCCGTCGACGGACGCGACCTGCTCGATGCGGTGCGAGCCCGTGCGGAACGTGCGCAGCCCGTCGCGGACCGCGACGGCCGGGACGCCGTGCGCCCGCGCGAGGGCGGCCGCGGCGAGCGCGTTCGCCACGACGTGCGCGGGCACGACGCCGTCGGCCCCCGCGAGGTGCGACAGGTCCGCGAGCGTCGCGAGCTCGGCGGCGTGCGTGTGCCGGTCCGGTGCGTCCGCGGGCGCGTGGAACGCGCGGTCGACGAGCACGTCCTCGACGACGCCGAGCTGGCCGCGCGCCGGGGCGCCGAGCGTGAAGCCGACCGCGCGCGCCCCCTCGACGACGTCCGCCGCCCGGACGAGCGCCTCGGTGCGGGGGTCCGCGACGTTGTAGACGCACGCGACCCGGGCGTCCTCGAAGACGCGGCCCTTGTCGGCCGCGTAGGCATCGATCCCGCCGTGCCAGTCGAGGTGGTCGGGAGCGACGTTGAGGACGGCACCCGCCTCGGGGGACGTCGTGTGCGTGAAGTGGAGCTGGAAGCTCGACAGCTCGACCGCGAGCACCTCGAGCGTCGGGTCGAGCGCGGCCTCGACGACGGGCGTCCCGACGTTCCCGACCGCCGCCGTCCGCAGGCCCGCGGTCCGCAGGATCGTCTCGAGCATCTCGACGGTCGTCGTCTTGCCGTTCGTCCCGGTGACGGCGAGCCAGGGCGCAGGCCGTCCCGACGGGCCGGCGACCCGCAGGCGCCACGCGAGCTCGACCTCGCTCCACACGGGCACGCCCCGCTCCGCGGCGGCGACGAGCAGCGGGTGGCTCGGGCGCCAGCCCGGCGAGACGACGACGAGGTCCGTCGCCGCGAGGTCCACGTCCGCCGCGTCGTGCAGGTCGGCGTCGGCGGCGCCGTCGTCGAGCGTGACGACCGACGCCGCGCGCGGGCGGAGCGCCACCGCCGCGGCGCGCCCGGACACCCCGAGGCCGGCGACGACGACGCGCGCACGCTCGAGCGGCACGGCGAGGTCGTGGGGGTCGCGCGCCACTAGCCGACCACCCACTCCGCGTAGAAGATCCCGATGCCCAGCGCCGCGAACAGCCCGGCGATGAGCCAGAAGCGGATGACGATCGTGACCTCGCCCCACCCGGACAGCTCGAAGTGGTGGTGCAGCGGCGCCATCTTGAACACGCGCCGCCCGGTCATCTTGAAGAACCCGATCTGGATGACGTCGGAGAGCACGATGATGACGAAGAGCCCGCCGATGATGAGCGCCAGGAACTCGGTGCGCGTGAGGATCGACAGGCCCGCGAGCGCGCCGCCGAGCGCGAGCGAGCCCGTGTCACCCATGAAGATCTTCGCGGGGCTCGCGTTCCACCACAGGAACCCGAAGCACGCGCCCACGATCGCGGCGGCCACGATCGCGAGGTCCTGCGGGTCGCGGGTCTCGTAGCAGCTCGGGCCCGCGGACGCGAGGCGCTGGCAGGTCTGGTTGAGCTGCCAGATGCCCACGAGCACGTACGAGCCGAACACGATGAGCGAGACGCCCGTCGCGAGACCGTCCAGACCGTCGGTGAGGTTGACGGCGTTCGACCACGCGGTGATGAGGAAGTTCGCCCAGAGCACGAACAGGATCAGCCCGACGGTGGCGCCCGCGAACGCGAGGTCGAGGTTGGTGTCGCGCAGGAAGGAGATGCGGGTCGACGCCGGGGTGCGGCCGTGCTCGTTGGGGAACTGGAGCGCCAGCACCGCGAACGCGATGCCGACCGCGCCCTGGCCGATGATCTTCGCGCGGGCCGTGAGCCCGAGGCTGCGCTGCTTGCGGATCTTCGTGAAGTCGTCGAGGAAGCCGACGATCCCGAGGCCCGTCATGAGGAAGAGGACGAGCAGCGCGGACACGCTCGGGAACCGCCCCGAGACGACGTACGACATGGCCCAGCCGAGCAGCGTCGCGCCGATGATGACGACCCCGCCCATCGTGGGCGTCCCGCGCTTGGTGAAGTGCGCCGTCGGGCCGTCCTGGCGGACGAACTGCCCGTAGTTGCGGTGCACGAGGAACCGGATGAACAGCGGCGTCCCGAAGAGCGCGACGAGCAGGGAGACGCCCGCCGCGACGATGATCGCGATCACGCGCGTTCACCCCCCGTCGCATCGGCGCCCGCGGCCGCCAGCTCGTCGCCGAGCCGCCACAGCCCGGACCCGTTCGAGGCCTTCACGAGCACGACGTCCCCCTCCTGCAGCTCGTCGCGCAGCAGCGCCGACGCCGTCTCCACGTCGGGGACGAAGCGCGTCTCGTCGCCCCACGACCCCTCCTGGGTGGCGCCGTCGTGGATCCCGCCGGCACCCTCACCGACCACGACGAGCAGCTTGACGTTCAATCGGACCACGAGCCGGCCGATGTCGTCGTGCGCGACGCGCGAGTCCTCGCCGAGCTCCAGCATCTCGCCGAGCACGGCGACGGACCGCCGGTCGCGCCCTGCCATGACGGCGAGCGCCTTGAGCGCGGCGCGCATCGAGTCCGGGTTGGCGTTGTAGGAGTCGTCGATCACCGTGATGCCGTCGGGCCGCTCGGTGACCTGCATCCGGTGCGGGCTCAGGGCGCGCGCGTCGGACAGCCGCGCGACGACGTCGGGCAGCGCGACGCCGAGACGCAGCGCGGCCGTCGCGGCCGCGAGGGCGTTGGTCACGTGGTGCTCGCCGACGAGGCCGAGCGTCACGCGCGCGCTCGTGGCGGCGTCGCGCGTCGCGTCGCCCGACGCACCGGGGCGCACGCGCAGCGCGAAGGACGCCCGGCCCGTGCGGTCGATGCCCAGGTCCTCCGCGCGCACGTCCGCCGCGGGGATCGTCCCGAACGTGACGACCTCGCCCGGCGCGGCGTCGGCCATCGCCGCGACCCGCAGGTCGTCCGCGTTGAGCACGGCGACGCCGCCGGGCGCGAGGCCCGTGACGATCTCGGACTTGGCGCGCGCCACGGCCTCGATCCCGCCGAACTCGCCCAGGTGGGCGCTGCCGACGACGAGCACGACCGAGACGTCCGGGGGCGCGATGCGCGTGAGGTAGCTGAGGTGACCGACTCCGCTCGCGCCCATCTCCAGCACGAGGAAGCGCGTGGACTCGTCGGCCTCGAGGACCGTGAGCGGCAGGCCGATCTCGTTGTTGAACGACCCGCGCGGCACCACGGTGGGGCCCTCGGGTCGCAGGAGCTGCCCGAGCAGGTCCTTCGTCGTCGTCTTGCCGACGGAGCCCGTGACGCCGACCACGCGCAGGTCGCCGCGCTCGCGCAGCGACGCGAGCACGTGGCGGGCCAGCTCGCCCAGCGCGGCCTGGACGTCGTCCACGACGACGCACGGCACGTCGAGCTCGCGCGCGGCGAGGACGAGCGTCGCGCCCGCGGCGACCGCACCGGCGGCGAAGTCGTGACCGTCGACGTGCTCGCCCGGCAGCGCCACGAAGAGCGACCCCGGTGCGACCCGGCGCGAGTCGACGACCACGGGCCCCCCGACCCGTACTTCCGGGTCGGCGGACAGGCGTCCGCCGGTCGCTGCGGCCACCTGCGCCGCAGTGAGCTCGATCATGCGTGGTGCTCCTTCAGGTCGGGGGTGTCGTGAGGCGTCGGCGTCGCGGGGCGCTCCTCGAGCGCGGCCCGCGCCTCGACGCGGTCGTCCAGGGGGTGGTCGACGCCGGCGATCTCCTGCCACACCTCGTGGCCGCGACCCGCGACGAGCACCGTGTCGTCCGGGCCCGCGGCGAGGATCGCCTCGCGGATCGCCCGGGCACGGGGCGCGACCTCGAGCACGACGACGTCGCGCGGCTCGGGCGCGGTGGCCGCCGCCTCGCGCGCGGCGTGGGCGCCCGGGAGCACCTCCGCACGGATCGCGGCCGGGTCCTCGCCGTGCGGGTCGTCGTCGGTCACCACCACGACGTCGGCGCCCTCGACCGCGACGCCGCCCATCGTGGGGCGCTTGCCGCGGTCCCGGTCGCCGGTCGCACCGAACACGACCACGAGCCGGCCGGGAGTCGTCGGCCGCAGCGCGTCGAGCGCGAGGGCGAGCGCGTCCGGGTTGTGGGCGAAGTCGACGACGACGCGCGGGCGGTGCGGCGGCTCGGAGACGACCTCCATGCGGCCCGGGACGGCCGGGTCGAGCCCACCGGCCGCCGCGAGGGCCGTCTCGAGGTCGCGCGCGTCCGTGCCCGCCTCGAGCACCAGGGCGAGAGCGAGGGCAGCGTTGGCGACGTTGAAGTGCCCGGGCAGCGACGTCGTCGTGCGCACGCTCCGGCCGTCGCGGTGGCGCAGCGTGAACGCCGAGCCTCCCGCCGCCGACGGCTCGACGTCGTGCACGGTCCAGTCCGCCGCGGGCTGCTCGTCGCCCGCCGCGGTCGGGCCCACGCGCAGCGTCGCGACCGGGACGCGCGCGGCCGAGACCATGCGCTCGCCCCACGCGTCGTCGACCACGACGACGCCGCGGCGCGCGTGCTCGGGCGTGAAGAGCAGCGCCTTGGCCTCGAAGTACTCCTGGAGGTCGCCGTGGAAGTCGAGGTGGTCCTGGCTGAGGTTCGTGAAGCCGACGACGTCGTACACGAGCCCGTCGACGCGGTGGAGCGCGAGCGCGTGCGACGAGACCTCCATCGCGAGCGTGCGCACGCCGTCCTCGCGCATCGCCGCGAGCAGGGCCTGGAGGTCCGCGGCCTCGGGGGTCGTGAGGCGGCTCGGCAGGACGCGGTCGCCCGAGCGCATCTCCACCGTCCCGATGAGACCGCCCGTCCAGCCGAGCGCGCGCAGCGCGTGGTCGACGAGGTAGGTCGTCGTGGTCTTGCCGTTCGTGCCCGTCACGCCGAAGGTCGTGAGGTCCTGCGCGGGGGCGCCGTACACCCAGGCCGCCACGGGGCCGAGCAGCGCGCGCGGGTCCGGTGCGACGAGCACCGGCACGTCGAGGCCGGCGTCCGCGAGCAGGGCGGCGCCCTCGGGGTCCGTGAGGACGGCACGGGCGCCGCGACCCACGGCGGCGGGCGCGAACCGCGCCCCGTGCGCGCGGGCGCCGGGGAGCGCCACGAAGAGGTCGCCCGCGTCCGCGGTGCGGTCGTCCGACGCCACCGACCACACCTCGGCGGAGACCGGCGCCGTGGCCGCGCCACCTGGGCGGACGTCGAGCCCGAACCGTGCTGCCAGGTCCACCACCGACCGGCGGGTGGTCGTGGCAGGGCGAAGACGGTCGATCGGGGATGTCACGTGTAGAACCTACCGTGCCGGGACGGACGGCCCCGCAAGCCCGCGGGCCGCTGCGCCCGGCCCGGGGCGCGCTTCACGGGACCTTCACCGGCGACCGGGAGAGGGGCGGTGAGGTTCACCACGTCGTCGGGAGCGGCACGTAGGGCTCGGTGCTCGGCTGGACGCCCTCGTGCTCGAGGGTGAAGCCCATGATCTCGCTGAACACCGGCGCCGCGACCACGCCGCCGAAGATCGACGAGTGCGGGTTCTTGAGGAACACCGACACGGTGTACCGGGGGTCGTCGGCGGGCGCGACACCGATGAACGAGGCCATGATCCCGGACAGCCGCCCGTCCTCGCCGGCCGCCTCCGCGGTACCGGTCTTGCCGGCGACGCGGTAGCCCGGCACCGAGGCGCTCGAGCCGGTGCCCTCCTCCACGACGGACTCCATCATGTGCAGCACCGTGTCCGCGGTCTCCTGGGACACGACGCGCTCTGGTGCCGGGCGCTCCGCGGGCACGAGCTCGCCGCGCTCGTCCGTCGTCCCGGCGACGATGCTCGGGGTCGCACGGACCCCGCCGTTCGCGATCGTCGAGAAGACGCTCGTCGCCTGGATCGCGTTGACCGACACGCTCTGGCCGAAGAGCACGGCGTACTCGGTACGGCCGTCCCACGAGTCCGCCGGGTGCAGGATGCCCGCCGACTCGCCCGGCAGGCCGAGACCCGACTTCTGGCCGAAGCCGAACTTCCGCAGGTAGTCGTAGCGGACCTGCTTGGGGAGCTTCTCGCCGACCTGGACCGTACCCGTGTTCGAGGACTCCGCGAGGATGCCCGCGAGCGTGAGGCGCTGCACCGGGTGGTCGTGCGAGTCCTTGAAGGTCTGGCCGTTCGGCGTCGTGTAGCGGTCGGGCACCTCGAACCGCGACCCGGCGTCCGCGAAGCCGCCCTCGATGGCCGCGGCCATCGTCACGACCTTGCCCGTCGACCCGGGGTCGAACACGTTCGCGACGGCGCGGCTCGGGCGCGCGACCGCATCCGTCGAGCGGTCGTTCGGGTTCACCGTGCCCGAGTCGGCGAGCGCGAGCACCTCGCCCGTCCGGACGTCCTGCACGACGGCGATCGCGTACTCCGCGCCCGTGTCGCTCACGGCCCGGTCGACCGAGTCCTGCGCCTTCCACTGCACGTCGCGCGAGAGCGTGAGCCGCACGTTCCGGCCGGGCACCGCGTCGACGACGTCGCACCGGCCCGTCGGGATGAGCTGTCCACCGAGCCCCGCCTCGCAGCGGCGCGAGCCCGGCGTCCCGGCGAGGACGCCGTCGTACGACGCCTCGATGCCTCCCCCGCCCGTCTGCTCGTCGTTGACGAAGCCCACGAGGTTGCCGGCGACCGTGCCCGCCGGGTACGTGCGCTCGCTCGTCATCGTGGTGCTGACGAACGCGGACAGCCGCAGGTCGGCGATCTGGCGCTGCACCTCGGGCGTGACGTCCTTCTCGAGGATGAGGTACCGCGACGTGCCGACGAGGTCGGCCGCCAGCTCGACCGCGGACCGGTCGAGGATCGGGGCGAGCAGCTTCGCGACGCCGACCGCGCCGCCCTCCTCGAGCGGCTCGCCGGCGACGAGGTCGCCGGAGCGCGGCTCGAACCGCGCGATCGCCTGGAGGTCGGCCGCGACGGTGTACCGGTCCACCGACGTCGCGAGCACCACGCCGTCGGCGTCCGTGATGTCGCCGCGGTGCGCGAGCGTCGTCGAGCTGCGCGTGCGGTCGTTCTGGGCCTCGGCCGCGAGCGCGGGCCCGCGGAGCACCTGGACGTTGACGAGCTGCGCGATGAACACCGCGGTGATGACGCCCGCCACGACGATGAGCCAGCGCTGCCGCCGCTCGGGTCGGCCGGGCTCGCGCGTGCTCCTCGCCGGACGTGCCGGCGGACGGCCGGCGCCCCGCGGCGCGCGCGCCGTCGGGGCGCGCCCTGACGTGCTGCGCGCCGTCGACGCGCGTCCGGGCGTCGCGCGCGCCGAGGGGGTGCGCGCGGACGAGGTACCACCGGGGCGCGCGCCGCCGGACGTACCGCCCGACGCGGACCGTGCTGGCGCGCTCCGGGCGGTCGGCGCCGGGCGGCCCGCCGTCACGGGGCGGCCCGTCGCCGCCGTGCCGGTGGGCGCCCGCCGCGCACCGGACGCAGGACGGCCCCCCGAGGAGGCCCGGGAGGCCGCGGTGGCGGGACGGGGGCGTGGGGTGCCCGCCGCCGGTCGTGACCGGCCGGTGCGCCCGGCGCCCGTGCCCTGCGTCACTCCCCCGCCCCCTCCTGCGCGACGCCGAGGACCGTGCCGTCGGACAGCCGGACCATCGCCGGGTCCTGCGCCTCGACCATGCCGAGCCCGCGCGCGGTCTCCGGCAGCGCCGTCTTCTGCTCGGCGACCTGCAGCTGCAGGCTCTGCGTGTCCTGGGCCACGCGGCTCACCTCCCGGCGCAGCTCCGACATCTCGTAGGAGTTGCGCGCCATCGTCGTGTTCACCAGGAGAGCACACAGGAGCGCGGCGCCGAGGATCGACATGCAGACCACGAGGAACGGGACCTTGGAGCGCGCCTGCAGCGGCGCCCGGACGAGCTCGAGCCGCGAGCGCAGCGCCCGCTCGGACGCGCCGCCCGGCAGGGCGGTCAGCGACGGGCGCGGCGCGGGCGCCGGCCGGGCCGGGCGCGGGAGCGGGCGGGCGGCGGTCGACCTCTGTGCGCTCATCGTGTCGTCTCCCCCGGGTCGTGCGGTCGGTCGGTCGGTCGGTGGCCGGACGCCGGCGAGCGGCGGGCGGCGGACGGGCGGCGGTGCGGTGGTGTCGGGCGGGTGCGCTCGGCGGCCCGCAGGCGCACGGACGCGGACCGCGGGTTCGTCTCGCGCTCCCCGGCCGGCGCCTCCTCGGCCCCTCGGGTCAGCAGGCGCAGGTACGGCTGGTCCTGCTCGGGCACGACCGGCAGCCCGGCGGGCGCGCTGATCGTCGCGCCGGCGGCGAGCACACGCTTGACGATGCGGTCCTCGAGCGAGTGGTACGACTCGACGACGATCCGCCCGCCCACGGCCAGCACGTCCACCGCGGCGGGGACGGCGCGCTCGAGGACCTCGAGCTCGCCGTTCACCTCGATCCGCAGCGCCTGGAACGTGCGCTTGGCGGGGTTGCCGCCCGTCGTGCGGGTGGCCGCCGGGATCGACGCGCGGACCAGGTCGACGAGGTCCGCGCTGCGCTCCCACGGCTGCTGCTCGCGCCGGCGCACCACGGCCCGCGCGATGCGCTGGGCGAACCGCTCCTCGCCGTAGTCGCGCAGGATCCGCGTGAGCGCGCGCTCGTCGTACGTGTTGAGGACGTCCGCGGCCGTGAGGCCCACGGTCGGGTCCATGCGCATGTCGAGCGGGGCGTCGTGGGCGTAGGAGAACCCGCGCTCCGTCTCGTCGATCTGGAGCGAGGAGACGCCGAGGTCCATGAGGACGCCCTGGACGGGTGCCCCGACCACGTCCGCGACGACGTCGTCGATCTCGTCGTACACGGCGTGCACGGCGCGGAAGCGTTCGCCGAAGCGCGCGAGGCGGCGCGACGCGCGGTCGATCGCCTCGGGGTCGCGGTCGATGCCGACCACGCGCGCCGTCGGCACCTGCTCCAGGACGGCCTCCGTGTGACCGCCCATGCCGAGCGTGCAGTCGACGAGCACGGCGCCCGGCTCGCGGAGGACGGGCGCGAGCAGGTCGACGCAGCGCTGGAGGAGGACCGGGACGTGCCGCTCGGCGGCGTCGTCGGGGGTGCTCGTCACGTCCTCCTCCTCTCCGTGCTGTCGGTCTCGTCGCTGCTGGTGATGCTGTGCTGTCGGCTCCGTACGGTCAGGTCTCCCTCCGCGTCCTTTCTGGCGCCGGGGAAGTGCGCCAGACCGGGCGGGAGGAGGCCTCACCGTGCGGAGCCGGGGGTGCTCGGCCCTAGAAGCGCAGGTCCGGGAACACCTCCTCCGCGGTGTCGGAGTACGCCGACTCCTGCTCCGCGAGGTACGTCTCCCACGCCTGCGCGTCCCAGATCTCGACGCGCGTGCCGGCGCCGATCACGGCGACGTCGCGGTCGAGCCCCGCGTACGCCCGCAGGGGCGCGGGGATCGAGACACGTCCCTGCTTGTCCGGGATCTCGTCGCTCGCCCCCGAGAGGAAGACGCGCAGGTAGTCCCGGGCCTGCTTGCTCGTCACCGGCGCCTGCCGGATCTGGTCGTACATGCGCCGGAACTCGTCCATCGGCAGCAGGAACAGACAGCGCTCCTGCCCCCGTGTCATGACGAGACCCGGAGCGAGCCGCGACCGGAACTTCGCGGGGAGGATGAGCCTCCCCTTGTCGTCCAGACGCGGCGTGAAGGTGCCCAGGAGCAGGCCGGAGGAACCGCCGAGCACGTCGTCCACGAAGCCGGACATGCACCAGGCACCTCCCCTCCTTCTCCCTTCTGCTCCACGGTACTCCACTTCCCTCCACCGCTCTCGGCGAAACTCCTGAGTTTCACCCGTCTTCGCAGGATCTCCGCAGGTCAGAGAGGGTGGAGCGAGGTGGAGGGGAGAACTCCCCGGGCGCGTCGCGCGCGCCGTCCCGGGAGCCCGCCGTCGCGTGCCCGGCCGTCCGGGCGCGCGCCCGGGCGCTCCTGGCGGGTCCCCCGGCGAGGGCGCGGGCTCCCGCAGAGGGAGAGCTGGCTCCCGTGGAGGGAGAGGGAGGGAGCACGGGGCGGCCGGGGCCGCACGGCCCCGGGCCGGGGTCGGCGGACCTGCCTCCGTCAACTAGGCTCTTCCCACCCGCGGTCTCGCCGGTCCGCGGCCCTGCGCCACCGACGACGGAGGTCCCCGTGCTCCCCGACATCGCCCCTGTCGCGCCCTCCGACGAGCCCGGGTCAGGTCGCCTCCCCGGACTCGACGAGCTGGTCGAGACGACCGGACGGATCCGCTCCGGCATCGAGTCCGTGGTCACCGGGCGGCCGGACCTCGTGACCGTCACCGTCGCCGTCCTCCTGGCGCAGGGGCACCTCCTCGTCGAGGACGTCCCCGGCGTCGGGAAAACGACGCTCGCCAAGGCCCTGGCACGCACGATCGACTGCAAGGTCGGCCGCATCCAGTTCACGCCCGACCTCCTGCCGAGCGACCTCACCGGCGTCAACATCTACCGCGCCGCGAACCACGAGTTCGAGTTCCGCCCGGGCCCCGTCTTCTCCAACATCGTCATCGGCGACGAGATCAACCGCGCCTCCCCCAAGACCCAGTCGGCGCTCCTGGAGTGCATGGAGGAGGGCCAGACGACGGTCGACGGCACGACCCACATGCTCCCGAGCCCGTTCCTCGTCGTCGCGACCCAGAACCCGGTCGAGATGGAGGGCACCTACCCTCTCCCCGAGGCCCAGCGCGACCGCTTCATGGCGCGGCTCACCGTGGGGTACCCCGACGTGGACGCCGAGCTGCGCATGCTCGACCGCCAGGAGACGGACAACCCGCTCGCGCACCTGCGGCCCGTGACCACCGGCGCGGACGTGCTGCGGTTCGCCCAGGTCGCGCGCTCGGTCCACGCGTCCACGGCCGTCAAGCGCTACGTCCTCGCGCTGGTCACCGCGACGCGCGAGCACCCCGGCCTGCGCCTCGGCGCCTCCCCCCGCACGACGCTCCAGCTCCTGCGCGCGGCCAAGTCCCTGGCCGCGATGGCGGGCCGCGACCACGTGCTCCCCGACGACGTGCAGTACCTCGCGGTGCCCGTGCTCGCGCACCGGCTCGTCGTCACCACCGAGGCGCGGCTCTCGGGCCAGGACGCCGAGGCCGTCGTCGCGTCCCTCGTGGCGCAGACGCCGATCCCCGCGCTGGACGCGACCGAGCGACGCTGACGTGCGCGGCCCGTCGTTCCTCGCGCGGCTCCGGCGCAGGACCCGGAGCCTCGCCAGCGCGCGCCCCACGCGACGGGGCACCGTGGTGCTCGGCGCGGGAGCGGCGCTCGTGGTGCTCGGCGTCACGCTCGGCCTGCCCGACCTCGTCGGGCTCGGTGCCGCCGGGATCCTCGCCGTCGGTGCCGCGTGGTGCTGGATGGCGGTCCGACGCATCGACCGGGGGCGCGGCGCGCTGCACGTGACGCGGCGCGTCCAGCCCAACCCCGCCGTGCGCGGCCAGTTCACGACCGCGCGCCTGGCCGTCGCGGCGGCGCGCACGACGTCGTCGACGGCGTCCACGCTCGCGCGCCTGCGGATCAGCGAGCAGGCCGCGCACGAGCTGTGCGACCAGGGCTCGCTGCGCGCGCAGGTCGCGACGGTCGGCGACCACATCGCCGTGCGGTACCGGCTGCGGCCGCTGCGACGCGGCCGGTGGCCGCTCGGCCCGCTCCTCACGACGCGGACCGACCTGTTCGGGCTCGTCAGCGCGACGCAGGAGCTCGGCGACCCGACCGCGGTGGCCGTCTGGCCGCGCACCGTCGAGCTGCCCGTGCGCGGGACGCGGGCGTTCGGCGAGCACGAGCGCTCGGCCTCCGGCGCGAGGCTCGCGTCGAGCGACGACTCGATCCTGCGCGACTACGTCACCGGCGACGACCCCCGCCGCGTGCACTGGGTCAGCGCCGCGCGCCGCGGCCAGCTCATGGTGCGCTCCGACGAGAGCGCCGGGCTGCCGCCCGTCACGGTGCTCCTCGACCGGGGCCTCCTGCCGCACCCCGAGCTCGCCGCGTCGAGCCCCCGCGCGCTGGCCGACGGCGAGTGGGCCGTCGAGTGCGCGGCGTCGATCGGGGTGTCCCTGCTCCAGGCGGGGCACCCCGTCCGCCTCGTCCCCACGTCGCTCGCCGCGGTGGTCTCCGGCACGGGGTTCCGGGTCAACCGGTCCGGCGAGGGCCCGGCCGACCTGCTCGACGCCACGGTCGACCTGCACGGGCACCAGGTGGTCGCGGACGCCGACCGCTCGGTCGTCACGACGTCCGAGGCGCTGCGCCGCGACCGTCGCCCGGGCGAGATCACCGTCGCCGTCCTCGGCCCGCTCGGCTCCGTCGCCCGGCACACCGTCGCCGCGATGGCCGGCGACGGCGTCCACCGCGCCCTCGTGGTGAGCACCCGGCCGTGGGCGCCCGAGCACGCCGACGCCGTCGAGACCGTCGCCGCGCTCCGCTCGACGGGGTGGCACGCCGCCCTCGTCGACCCGTCCGTGTCGCTCGAGCACGCCTGGACCCTGCTCGTGGAGGGCTCACGATGACCGCACCCCGACCGGACACCTCGGCTTCCGCGGGCCTGCGCGTGCTCGCGACGAGCGCGCTCGTCGCCACGGCGGTCGTCGCGTCGGCGTACGCGCTGGGCAGCGTCGTCGGGCCCGGCGGCTGGACGGGCACGGTGGTCCGCGTCGTCGCCGTGCTCGCCCTCGTCACGGGCCTCAGCCGGTGGGCGCTCGAACGGAGCCACGCGGCGCGCGGCGAGGTGCTCGCCCCGCCGGCGGCGCTCCTCCCCTCGCTCGCGGGGCTCGTCGTCGGGCTGTGGGCCCTGCTGGGGCTGTACGGCGGGCCGACGGACCGGTTCTCGCTCCTCATCGGCCTGTCCAACGTGGACCGCGTGCTGTCCCGCCTCGCCACCGCGCGCGACCTCACGCTCGCAGAGGTCGCGCCGATCGACCCCAGCCTGCCGATCGCGCTCCTGGCGGTCGGCGGCGCGGTCGTGGTGCTCGTCGTCGCCGACCTCATGGCCGGGGGGCTGCGGCTCGGCGCGGGCGTCGCGCTGCCGCTCCTCGCCCTGTGGGTGCCCGGGCTCGTCATCGTCGGCGAGATCCCGCCCCTCGCGTTCGTCGTGACGGTGGCCGCCCTCGTGCTCCTCCTCGCCGTGGACAACCCGCACCGCGCGGTGCGGCGCGGGACGTCCGCGCGGCGCCCGGAGGACCGCGCCGCCGGCGGTCTGCGCGCCGCGGGCGCGCTCGTCGTGGCGGTCGCCGTGGCCGTCACCGCGCTGGGTCTCGGGTCCGCGAGCGCCTCGCTCCCCGAGGTGGCGTCCGCGTCGTGGTCGCGCCTCTTCTCCTCGACCGGCCAGACCGTCCGGCTCTCCGACGACCTGGACATGCGGCGCGACCTCGCCGAGCGCTCGGGCGAGGTCGTCCTGCGCTACCGGACCGACGGCGAGGGCGTCGGTCCCCTGCGGGTCTTCACGCTCACCGGCTTCGACGGCACCAACTGGCGCCGCGGCGCCGACCGCGACGGCACGCCCATCGACGGCGGCGAGCAGCTCCTGTGGCCCGACGACCCGGGCGCGACCGGGGACCCCACGTCGCTGCGCGTCACGCTCGAGTCGCTGCGCGACACCAAGCTGCCCGTCCCGACCGAGCCGCGCTCCGTCGGCATCGACGGCGACTGGGCGTACGACGACGTGCGCGACGAGGTGCTCGGCGTGCAGCCGACGGGCGCGGGCACGTCCTACGAGCTCACGGTCTTCCCGCGGCCGCTCGACGCGGACGCGTTGCGCGGTGCCAGCGGCGCGGACCCGGACGACCCGAACTACCTCGACGTGCCCGCGACGGAGCACGAGCAGGACATCCGCGACCTCGCGACGGCCGTCGTCGACGGTGCGACGACGCGCTACGACCAGGCGCTCGCGCTGCAGACCTACTTCCGCGACATCTCGCAGTTCACGTACTCCACCGAGGTCCCGCCGGGCGACTCGGGCGACGCCGTCTGGGACTTCCTCCAGGACCGGACGGGCTACTGCGTCCAGTTCGCGACGTCGATGACGATGATGGCCCGCACGCTCGGCATCCCCGCGCGGCTGGGCGTCGGGTTCCTCCCGGGCGAGCGCGTCGACGAGGCGAGCTACGAGGTCACGGGCCGGGACTCCCACGCGTGGCCCGAGCTGTACTTCCCGGGCCAGGGCTGGGTGCGCTTCGAGCCGACGCCCGCCCAGCAGACCGGTCCGACGCCGGCGTGGGCCACCCCGGTCGCCGTCACGCCCGGCGGCCCGGCGGACCCCGGGAACGTCCCGACGCCGGGCGCCACCACGGCCGCGCCGTCGGCGGCGCCGACGCCGACACCCACCGCCCCGGGGGCCGGCGGCACGACGGGCGGCACGCAGGAGGACTCCACCCCGTGGCCGCTCGTCGTGGGCGTGGCCACGCTCGTCGCGGCGGTGCTCGCCGCAGGGCTGTGGTTCGTGCTGCGCCGACGGAGCGAGGTGGAGAGCCTGCGGGACGCGGAGGACGCGTGGGCCGAGCTCGTGGCGCGGCTCGGTGCGCTGGACGTGCGGTGGCCGTCGTCCACGACGCCGCGCCGCGTGCCCGCCGTCGTCGTCGCGGCGCTGCAGGGACGGCGCGGGGTCGACGCCGGGGACGAGGACGTCGCCGAGGCGCTCACAGCTCTCGCGTCGGCGCTCGAGTCGGAGCGCTACGCCCCGCGTCCGCGCGAGACGGTCACCCCCGAGCACCTCCAGGCGCTCGTCGACGCCGCGGTCGAGGGGATCGAGAGGTCGCTCAGCGACCGTCCTGCTCGCGCCGACGGTCCCAGCGCTCTTCGAGTCGGCTGAGGAACGGCTTCCGCGACGTCCTGCTCGCCGAGGCCGGGCGGACGGTGCCGTCGGGGTCGACGGTGCCCACCGGTCCCTTGCGGGACGCACGCGGCGCCTGGAAGACCAGCACGACGCCGGCGAACATGAGGACGAAGCCGATGACGCCGAGCCAGGTCTGCGAGAGCGCGGCGCCCAGCACCAGCAGGAGCAGCCCTCCCACGACGCCGACACCGGCAAGGACGTAGCGCAGCGCAGAGCGACGTCGAGGGGCCTGGAGCGTGTTCGCCAACCGCGGATCGTCCGAGGTGAGCGCGCGCTCCATCTGCTCCAAGACCCGCTGCTCGTACTCAGACAGAGGCATGAGCACCCCGATTCTCCACGGTGGTCGTGTGACACCCTCAGGATAGATCGACATCCGCGGGGGTGGTAGTCGAGCGGGGCCGGGCGGGCCCCAGGGCGATGGATCTCACCCCGAAACGGCCACGGACGGCGTCGACGGCCTCCTCCGCGCGTCGCCGGACGGCGTTCGTCTCCACCACGGCCTCCTCGAGCGTGGGCTGGACCACAGCCTCCGCACGCGGCTCGAGACCTTCCGCACGCACCCCGACGAGCCGGACCGCGAGCCCGCGCAGGTCGACCCCCGCCACGAGCTCGCGGGCGACGAGGTGGATCTCGCGCGCGACGTCCGTCGGGGCACCGAGCGTGCGGGCCCGCGTGACCGTCCGGAAGTCGCTCGTGCGGACCTTCACGCTCACCGTGCGGGCGACGAGGCCCTGGCGCCGGAGCCTGCCGGCGCACCGGTCGGCCAGCTCGAGGACGCGGGCCTGCACGGCGACGAGGTCGCGCAGGTCGTGCTCGAAGGTCGTCTCGGCGCCGATGCTCCGCTCCGAGCGCTCGGGCTGGACGGGCCGCGGGTCACGACCCCACGCGAGGTCGTGCAGGTGAGCACCGGAGACCTTGCCGACCGCCGTCTGCAGGGACGCCACGTCGGTGTCGGCGAGCTCGGCGACCGTCCGGATGCCCCACTGCGCGAGGACGGCCTCCGTGCGCTCACCCACGCCCCACAGCGCCCCGACCGGCAGGGTGCGCAGGAACGGGACCGTCGCCGCCGCGGGCACGAGCAGCATGCCGTCGGGCTTGGCGTGCGTGGACGCGAGCTTCGCGACGAACTTCGTCGTCGCGATCCCGACCGAGCACGTGATCCCGTGGTCCGCGTGGACCCTCCGCCGCAGCGCGGCGGCGATCCGCGTGGGCGGGCCGAGACGCCGCCGGGCGCCGCTGACGTCCAGGAACGCCTCGTCGACGCTCACCTGCTCCACGAGCGCGGTGATCTCGCCGAGCGCGGCCATGACCGACCTGGAGACCTCGTGGTAGCGCGCGTGGTCCGGCGGCACGACGACGGCCTGCGGGCACAGCCGGCGCGCGGTGGTCATGGGCATCGCCGAGTGGACGCCGAACGCGCGCGCCTCGTAGGTGGCGGCGAGGACGACGCCCCGCTCGGCACCGCCGACGATCACCGGTCGCCCGACGAGCTGGGGACGCCGCGCCAGCTCGACCGAGGCGAAGAACGCGTCCATGTCGACGTGGAGGATCGAGCAACCGCTCTCGTCGTCCCCCCAGTCCCGGCGCACGACCGCGCGCGGCCCCCGGCTCATCGGGTGCTCACCGTGCCCGCGGGCCGGGCGGCCGGGTCGTCACGACGCCACCGTCCGCAGCCCGGGCAGCCGCACGAAGCCGGCGTCCGGGTCGACGAGCATCGCGACCTCGTCGCGGAAGTCCTCGGCGCACGCCACGAGCTCGTCGGCGCGGCGGGGGTCGACCTCGTCGAACCTCCCGGCGTCCACGGCGGCACGCACGCGCGCACCGCTCGCGAAGTACACCGACCACGCGGCGAGACCGGGCTCGGCGTCCGCGAGCTGCTCCCAGACCGTGCGGGCGCGCCCACGGCGCACGGGACGCGCACGGAGCGCGACGACCGCGGCCGCGGCCCGCAGCGCGCCGAGGTGGGCGTGGACGAACCGCTCCCCCGCGTCCTGCGCGAGTGACGCCGCGACGAGCTCCGCGTCGGCGCGGGCGAGCAGCCGCCGCACCTCGGCGGGAACCACGACCTGCGCCCTCGCGCCTGCTTCGTTCGACATCGTGCACCTCCTGCTCCACTATCGAACACCTGTTCGATCCTGTCAACGTGCCGGCGGCGTGCAGCCCGTACGGTGGGCACATGGCCCGCCGCACCTCCCGACGACCTCCAGGGTCCCCCGCACCACCCACACCGCCCCGGCGTCGGGGGCCCGCGCGCGGCGCTCCCGCGGCGTCCGACCTCCCGAGCGAGCCGGTCGCGACCACGACGGGGACCGCGCGCGTCGAGCGCGACCCCGACCGCCCGTCCGCGGTCACCCTCTACGTCAACGGCGTCCCGAGCTCGTACCTCGACCTGGACGACCCCGGGATGCTCGCGTTCGAGTACATGCAGCAGATGGCCGCCGTCGTCGACGCGCTGCACCCCGGACCCGTGCGCGCGCTGCACCTCGGCGCGGCGGGGTGCAGCCTGCCGCGCTGGGTCGAGCACACCCGCCCCGGCTCCACGCAGCTCGGGGTCGACCTCGACGCGCGACTCCTCGAGCTCGTCCGCGCCTGGTTCGACCTGCCGCGCTCCCCGCGGCTGCGGCTGCGGCCCGACGACGCCCGGCACGCGGTCGAGGGGCTCGCGGACGCGTCGTTCGACGTCGTGGTCCGGGACGTCTTCCACGGTGACCGGACGCCCGACCACCTCGTGACCCTCGGCATGGCCGACGACGTACGGCGCGTCCTGCGACCCGGGGGCGTCTACCTGGTCAACTGCGCGGACCGGCCGCCGCTCGCCGCGGTACGGCGCGAGCTCGCGACGCTCGCGGCCGCCTTCGGCGAGGACGCCTGGGACGACGGCCGCGTCGCGGCGATCGCCGAGCCGGCGCAGCTCAAGGGGCGCCGGTACGGCAACGTCGTCCTCGCTGCGGTCGCGCCGGGCGGCGCCGAGCCCGGCCTGGCCGGACCAGGGCTCGCGCGCGCGGTGCGCTCGCTCGCCGTGCCGGCGCGCGTCCTCGTGGGCGGCGAGCTGCGGACCTTCGTCGGCCCTGCGACCCCGCTCGTGGACCCGGCGCCCGAGCGCCCCGCGCCCGACGAACCCGCGCTCGCGCGGGCGGCATCGGACGCTCGGGCCGACGAGCGGGCCGACGAGCGGGCCGACGAGCAGGCCGACGAGCGAGCACGGCGAACGGGCGAGGGCTGACACGCCAGGAGCCGCGCCCCCGGGCGGGGACGCGGCTCCTGCGCTGCTGCTACGACCGGGTGGCCCGACCGCAGGACGTCGTGGACGTCAGAGCGGGCGGACCTTCTCCGCCTGCGGGCCCTTCGGCCCCTGGGTGATCTCGAACTCGACCCGCTGCGCCTCGTCGAGCGTGCGGTACCCGTTCGACTCGATCGCCGAGTAGTGCACGAAGACGTCGGCACCGCCGCCGTCCTGCGCGATGAAGCCGAAGCCCTTCTCGGCGTTGAACCACTTCACAGAACCCTGCGCCATGCTGTTCCTCTGACCTTCTGTCCATCCGGGGACATCAGCAGGCGGACCCTTCGTCCACCCCCGTGCGCCGCAATGCCATGTCCCACGTCCTTCGCCGGTGCCCGGCCGTGTGCGGCCGGCAGGCCCGACGCCGGACCACCCCGCCGGGCGGACCCACGTACCGGCCCTGCACCGGGTCGTGCGCAAGTACGTCACTGCAACGGGTCACAGTGTGGCATGGACCACGTCAGGTCCGCCATGGAGAACGGGCTCGCTCGTGCTGATTTTTCGGCACATACTCCCCGGCGGGGCCGCGGGCGCCGTCACTCGCCCGACTGCTGCGCGAGGAAGCGCTCGAACTCCGCGCCGAGCTCGTCGGCCGTGGGGATCGGCGCCGACTCGGCGAGCAGGCTCGTGCGCCCGACCGATCGGGCGAAGGCGTCGTACTGCTCCTCGAGCGCCCGGACGACCGCCGCGACCTCCTCGGAGTCGCGCACCTGGCGCTCGACCTCGGTCTTCGCGTCCTGGACCGCCTCCGCGAGGCCGCCCGTGGCGAGGTCGAGGCCCGTCACGCGCTGGACGTGCTCGAGCGCGACGACCGCTGCCGGGGGGTACGACGACTGGGCGAGGTAGTGCGGCACGTGCACGGTGTAGCCGACGGCGTCGTGGCCCGCGCGGCCGAGCCGCAGCTCGAGGAGCGCGGCGAGGCTCGCCGGGACCTTGACCGTCCCGAACCACGACGTGTGCTCACCGAGCAGCTCGGGGCGCGTCGCGTGCGCCGTCACCGAGAGCGGCCGCGTGTGCGGGATGCCCATCGGGATGCCGTGGAAGCCGACGACGAGCGCGACGCCCAGGCGTTCGACGACGTCGCGCACCGCGGCGACCACGCGCTCCCACTGGACGTCGGGCTCGGCGCCGTGCAGGAGCAGGAAGCCCGTGCCCTCGGCGTCGCGCACGTGGTCGACGACGAGGTACGGCTCGTCGTAGTCGGACCAGCGGTCCGTGCTGAAGGTCATCGTGGCCCGCTTCGAGCGGTAGTCGATCAGCTGGTCGGCGTCGAAAGTCACCAGGCGGGTGACCTCACCGATCTCCAGCAGGTGGTCGACGGCCACCTCTCCCGCGCTGCCCGCGTCGACGAACCCCGCGACCGCGTGCAGCAGCACCGGCCCGGAGCCCGCCTCGGGCGGCGTGGGCCACAGGCGCGCCACGGCCTGCTCGTCGAGCTCGTAGATCCCGCGAGGGTCCAGCATGCATCCTCCTCGTCACGTCCTTCGCCCGTGCGCCGCCGGTGGCGCGCTGCGGGCCTGACGAGGTAACGCGACCCGGGCCGGGGATCATTCCCGGCCGGGCGGTGCCGGCGCTCAGCGACCGGGGAGCCGCACCACGGAGACGAAGAAGTCGTCGATCTGCCGCACGACGTCGATGAACCGGTCGAAGTCGACCGGCTTGGTGACGTAGGCGTTGGCGTGCAGCGAGTAGCTGCGCACCACGTCCTCCTCGGCCTCCGACGTCGTGAGCACCACGACGGGGATCTTGCGCAGCGCGTCGTCGGCCTTGAGCTCGGCGAGGACCTCGCGCCCGTCCATCCGGGGCAGGTTGAGGTCGAGGAGGATGAGGTCGGGCGTCGGAGCGCCCGCGTGCTCGCCCTCCTTGCGCAGGAACTGCAGCGCGCTCACGCCGTCGGACACCACCGAGAGGCGGTTGGTGACCTTGTGGTCCTCGAACGCCTCGCGGGTCATGAGCACGTCGCCCGGGTCGTCCTCCACCAGGAGGACGTCGATCGGCTTGCTGCCGTGGCTCATGCGGGGCTCTCCTCGTCGTCGGGGCGCGCGGGGGCCGGGGCGTCCGGACCGGCGCCGCCGGGGTCGGAGCGAGCGTAGCCGACCTGCGCCTGCACGTAGGCGTGGGCGAGCGTGAAGCGGATGGTCGTCCCGCCCTCGCGCGGCTCGATCCAGATGCGCCCGCCGTGGTACTCGACGATGCGCTTGCACAGCGCCAGGCCGATGCCCGTGCCCTCGTAGACGTCCTTGGCGTGCAGGCGCTGGAAGATGACGAACACGCGGTCGGCGTACTGCGGGTCGATGCCGATCCCGTTGTCCTCGACCGACAGCTCCCAGTGGGTGTCGCGCGCGAGCACGCCCACGTGCACGACGGGCGGCCGGTCGGGGTGACGGAACTTCAGCGCGTTGCCGACCAGGTTCGCGAGCAGCTGGTGCAGGAGCGCCTGCTCCCCCACGACGACGGGGAGGGGGTCGTGCGTGACGCGCGCCCCGGACTCCGCGATCTTCTCCGAGAAGTCCTCGAGCACGCCCCGGAGCTCGTGCTCGAGGTCGACGTCGACGCGCTCGGTGCCCGTCCGGCCGACGCGGGAGAACCCGAGCAGGTCCTGGATGAGGCGCTGCATGCGCTTCGCGCCGTCGACCGCGAAGTCGATGTACTGGTCGGCGCGGTCGTCGAGCTCGCCCCCGTAGCGCTTCTTGAGGAGCTGCGTGAAGCTTGCGACCTTGCGCAGCGGCTCCTGGAGGTCGTGCGAGGCGACGTACGCGAACTGCTCCAGGTCGCGGTTCGAGCGCTCCAGCTCGCGCGCCTGCTCGGCGAGCAGCTCGTGCGAGCGCGCCGCGTCCTCGTGCGACGCCTTGATCTCCGCGACCTGGTTCACGAGCTCGACGCGCATGTGCTCGACGTCCTGCGCGAGGTCCGCGATCTCGGCGGGCCCGGACGTGACGACCGGCTCGTCGAGGCTCCCGGAGCTCACGAGCCGCACGCGGTGCGCGAGCTCCGCCATCGGCTCGGTCACCCAGCGCTTGAGGCAGACCCACAGGATGATGCCCACCGCGAGCGCCGAGCCGACGAGGACGAGCACGCTCCCGAACAGGGCGCGGCTCCACCGGTCGAGCGCGTCGAGACGCTCGACGCGCTCGGCACGGAGCGCGTCGTCGTACCGCGCGGTGTCCGCACGCGCCGCCCCGAAGAGCTCGCTCCCGCGCGCCTGGTCGACGGCGCGGACCCGCCCCGGGCCGTCCTGCTCGGTCGTCGCGATCGCCCGCTCGGCGTACTCGGAGACCCAGGCGCGCACGGAGGACTCGGCCTGCGCCCGTGCGGCGGCGAGCTCGTCGTCGAGGTCGAGGCGGTCGACCAGCCCGGCGTCCGGGACGACGCCGGCGGCGTCGACCTCCACGGCGCGCGTGTAGGCCTCGAGCGCCGTGTCGTCGCCCGTGGCGACGTACGCGCGCACGGCGACCTCGGCGTCGAGCAGGCCCACGTACGCGCCGTCCGCCTGTGTGACGGCGTCGAAGAAGGGCCCGGTCACGTCGGTCTGGATCGTCAGGACGCGCGAGAGGGCGATCGCGGACGTCGCGAGCACGCCCAGGAGGATGACGCCGGCGACGACGAGGGCCCAGCCGAGCCGGCGCCGCAGCGTCGGGGCGCGACGCTCGCCCGCGCGCCTGCGGTCGCCCGCCGCGCTCACCGGGCCCACTCGTCCGAGTCCGCGAGGGTCGCCGACCGCTCGCCCGGGGAGCTGCCGTCGCCGCCCCACCCGAGGACGAGGAGGGCCGCGTCGTCGGCGAGCGGGCCGCCGTGCAGGTCGCGCACGCGACGGAAGACCCGCTCGACGACGCCCTCGACGCCCTGCTCCAGGGCGCTGTCCACGGCGCGGCGCAGGCCGCCGACGCCGACGCGCTCGGGGCGGGTGCGCGCGTCGCCCGCCCCGGCGCCCGCGACGGTCGCCTCGACGAGGCCGTCGGTGTAGAGCATGAGCGCCCAGCGCTCGCCGAGCTCGACCGGCTGCGACGTCCACCCGCCCGCGACCGGGATGCCCAGGGCGCGGCCGCGGGCGGTCGGCGTGATCTCCGACGCCGTGTCGCGCAGGAGCAGCGGCGCGAGGTGTCCCGCCAGGTACACCTCGGCGCTGCGACGGTCCGCCGAGACGACGACCTGGCACAGCGTGACGAACACCTCCGGCCGCGCGCGCTCGGGCACGAGCACGCGCTCGAGCAGCGGCAGGATCGCCTCCGGCTGGGTGTCGCTGAGCACGATGGTGCGCCAGGCCGTGCGCAGCGTCGCACCGAGCGCGGCCTCGTCCGGACCGTGCCCGGCGACGTCCCCGATGACGCACAGGACGGTCCCGTCCGGGCGTTCGACCGCGTCGAAGAAGTCGCCGCCGAGCAGGCCGTTGCCGCCGGGCACGTAGCCCACCATGACGTCGAGCCGGACGTCCTGCACGAGCGGGGTCGGCAGGAGCGCGCGCTCGAGGCGCGCCGTCTCGGCCGCGCGGACCTCGCTGCGGTACAGCGCGCGCTGCTGCTCGACGGACATGCGCCGCTGGATCGCGTAGCGCACCGACCGCCCGAGCAGGTCGCCGTCGACCTCGCCCTTGACGAGGTAGTCGTCCGCGCCCGCGGCGACCGCCTGCACCCCGAGGTCGATGCCCGAGTGGCCGGTCAGGACGACGAGCGCGGGCGGCCGCGACCCGGCACGCACGCGCTCGACGGCGGACAGGCCCACGGAGTCGGGCAGGCCCAGGTCCAGCAGGACGCAGTCGACGTCGTGGGACGCGACCATCTCGAGGGCGCCGTCGAGGGTCGTCGCGCGGTGCAGCTCGACCTTGAGGTCGCCGTCCGCCAGCAGCTCCTCGACGAGGATCGCGTCGCCGTCGTCGTCCTCCACGAGCAGGATCCGGAGCTCGTCCGTCGGGGCGAGCACGGCGCGCCCGGAGTGCGTCTGGTCCGGTCCGGCGGCGTCGTCGCCGCGCGCGGAGGGTCGGCCCGGGGCTCGACGCTCGCTCCCGGTCACGACGCCCGCTCCCCTCTGGTCGCCATGGGCCACGATCCTAGCCGCAGGCGCGCGTCCGGCCCGGTCACGGGTCCGGGACGCGCCGGGCGCCGGTCCCCCGGACGGCGGTCGTACGCCATAATGGACGGCCGCGCGAGCGGCGCGCCGCAGGTCGAGGAAGGGACAGCGTGGGACGCAACGACGAGCTCCGGCTCGAGCAGGAGGTCGTGGACACCCTCTACGCGCGACTCGACGAGCTGCGGGCGGCCGCCCGTGCCCGTCTCGACGAGGTCCGGCGCTCCGGGCCGTCGGGCTCGCCGCAGAACCGCAGCGAGCGGGACGCGTTCGCGACGCTGTACGAGGACCGCGTCGCGCAGCTCGACGCCGTCGAGGACCGCCTCGCGTTCGGCCGGCTCGACCTCGACGACGGCGCCCTCCGCTACGTCGGGCGCATCGGCCTCACCGACGCCGAGCACTCGAGCCTCCTCACGGACTGGCGCGCGCCCGCCGCCCAGGCGTTCTACCGCGCGACGGCGGCCCACCCGGACGGCGTCGTGCGCCGGCGGCACCTCGTGACGCGCGGTCGTGCCGTGACGGGGCTCGAGGACGAGCTCCTCGACCTCGACGCGCCGGAGGCCGTGACCGGCACGACGCTCTCGGGCGAGGGCGCGCTCCTCGCCGCGATGGCCGCGGGCCGCACGGGACGCATGGGCGACATCGTCGCCACCATCCAGTCGGAGCAGGACGCGATCATCCGCTCCGAGCTCGCGGGGGCGCTCGTCGTCCAGGGCGGACCGGGCACGGGCAAGACGGCGGTCGCGCTGCACCGCGCGGCCTACCTGCTGTACGCGCACCGGCGGCTGCTGGAGCGCTCGGGCGTGCTGCTCGTGGGCCCGAGCCTCTCCTTCCTGCGCTACATCGACCAGGTGCTGCCGTCGCTCGGCGAGACCGGCGTCGTGAGCACGACGATCGCCGACCTCCTGCCGGGCGTCGTCGCCGACGGCGAGGAGGACCCGCGCGTCGCGCGCGTCAAGGGCCGGGCGGTCATGGCCCGCGCGGTGCGTCGTGCGGTGCGCGCGCGCGAGCGCGTGGCCGCGGCGGACGTCCCGGTCCGGCTCGACGGCCACGACCTCCTGATCCGGCGCCGCGACGTGCGCGACGCCATCGCGAAGGCGCGGCGCACCCACAAGCCGCACAACCTCGCGCGCGTCACGTTCGTCCGCGAGATGCTCTCGCGCCTCGTCGAGCAGTACGGGCGTCAGCTCGGCGAGCCGCTCGTCGGCGAGGACCGCACGCTCGTCCTGGAGGACCTGCGCTCCCACCGGGACGTGCGCGTCGCGCTCAACCTGGCCTGGCTGCCGCTCACGCCCGAACGCCTCGTCGAGGACCTGTGGACCAAGCCGCACCGGCTCGCCGAGGCCGCGCCCGAGCTCTCGCCCGAGGACCGGCGGCTGCTCGAGCGGCCGAAGGGTGCACCGTGGACGCCCGCGGACGTCCCGCTCCTCGACGAGGCCGCGGAGCTGCTCGGCGAGGACGACCAGGCGGAGCGCGCCGAGGCCGCCGCGCGCGCGGCGCAGCGCGCGCAGGACCTCGAGTACGCGCGGCAGGTGCTCGAGTCGTCCGGTGCCGGCGGCGGGATCGTCGGGGCCGACGTGCTCGCCGAGCGGTTCACCGCGAGCGGCCCGCGCCTGACCACCGCCGAGCGCGCCGCGCAGGACCGCACGTGGACCTACGGCCACGTGGTGGTCGACGAGGCCCAGGAGCTGTCCGCCATGGCGTGGCGCATGCTCGTGCGCCGGTGCCCGACGCGGTCGTTCACGGTGGTGGGCGACGTCGCCCAGACGTCGTCGCTCGCGGGCGCCCGGTCGTGGAAGGGCATGCTCGACCCGGTCTTCCGCGACGCGTGGCGGCTCGCGGAGCTCACGGTCAACTACCGCACCCCGGCCTCCGTCGCGGACGCGGCCCGACGCGCGGCCGTCGCGGCCGGCCTCCCGGTCTCGCCGCTGACGTCCGCGCGCGACGTGGAGGACGCCCTGCGCGTGGTCTCGGTGGCACCGGGCGCGCTCGAGGCACGGGTGCGAGCGGAGGCCGAGGCCGCGCGCGCGGAGTTCGTCGCCGCGGAGTCGGGCCGCGTCGCGGTCGTCGCGGCCGCGCCTGCGGTCCCCGCGCTGCGGGCCGCGCTCGGGCTCGCCGACGCGGGCGGCGAGGACCCGGTCGTCGTGCTCGACCCCGTGCAGGTCAAGGGCCTGGAGTTCGACGCCGTCGTGCTCGTCGAGCCCGCCGAGGTCGCGACCGGGCCGTCGGGTGCGTCCGACCTGTACGTCGCCATGACGCGGCCGACGCAGCGCCTCGTCGTCGTGCACGCGCTCCCGCTGCCCGCCGGCATCGCGGCGCCGCCGTCGGACGACGCGCCAGTCGCCGCACGGGGCGCCGCACCGGGGGCCGAGGCCTGACGGAGGTCCCGTCCGGGCGCGGGTTCACCTCGTCCCGAGGGTCAAGACCCGTTTGGTCCGGACCGCGGAACGGGCGCACCATGGGGGCGTGCTACGCGCCCTCCTCCTCGAAAACCTGCACCCCCTCGCCGCCTCGAACCTCGAGGCCGCGGGCATCGACGTCACCGTCCGCACCGGAGCCCTCGACGAGTCCGAGCTGATCGAGGCGCTCGACGGCGTCCACCTGCTCGGCATCCGGTCCAAGACGAACGTCACGGCGAACGTGCTCGAGAACGCCCCCGACCTGGTGGCGCTCGGCGCGTTCTGCATCGGCACGAACCAGATCGACCTGCGCTCCGCCGCGACGCAGGGCGTCGCCGTGTTCAACGCGCCGTTCCAGAACACGCGCTCCGTCGTCGAGCTCGCGCTCGCGGAGATCATCGCGCTCACGCGCCGCCTCACCGAGCGCGACCGCGCGCTGCACGAGGGTCGCTGGGACAAGTCGGCGGAGGGTGCGCACGAGGTCCGCGGCCGCACGCTCGGCATCGTCGGCTACGGCAACATCGGCACGCAGCTCTCGGTCGTCGCCGAGAACCTCGGCATGTCGGTCGTCTTCTACGACACGGCGGAGAAGCTCGCGCTCGGCAACGCGCGCCGCATGGACACGCTCGACGAGCTGCTCGAGCAGGCCGACGTCGTCACGCTCCACGTCGACGGGCGCCAGGGCAACGCCGGGCTGTTCGGCGCCAAGCAGTTCGCCCGCATGCGCCAGGGCTCGATCTTCCTCAACCTGTCGCGCGGGTTCGTGGTGGACTACGGCGCACTGCGCGAGGCGATCGTCGAGGGCCGCGTGGCCGGCGCCGCGGTCGACGTCTTCCCGCACGAGCCCAAGCGCAAGGGCGACGCGTTCGACTCCGAGCTGCGCGGCCTGCCGAACGTCATCCTCACGCCGCACATCGGCGGATCGACGGAGGAGGCGCAGGAGGCGATCGGGCAGTTCGTGTCCGCCAAGCTGCGCGACTACCTCACCACCGGCTCGACGACGCTCAGCGTCAACGTGCCCAACCTCGCGCTCGAGCAGACGACGGGCATCACGCGCATCACGCACCTGCACCGCAACACCCCCGGCGTCCTCGCCGCCGTCAACGCGACGCTCGCCGAGCACGGGACGAACATCGAAGGCCAGCTCCTCGCCACGCGCGGCGAGATCGGCTACGTCGTCACCGACGTCGGCTCGCGCGTGGAGCCGGCCGTCATCGAGGCGCTGGCCGCGATGGAGCAGACGATCGCCCTGCGCATCCTCGACTGACACAGCCCGGGAGACCTTCGCCGCGCCGGTCCGTCCGCACGCGGCGAAGGTCCCCGGTGACCGTGACCTTCGCCGCTGAGCGCCTCTCGCGCGCCGGTGCCACGATGAGGCATGACCGGATACATGCACGACGGGCCGCAGATCCTCGACGCCGACGCGTCGTGGGACCTCGTGGAGGGGACCCACGTCGCACGCCTCGCCGTGAGCGTGCGGGGCGAGCCGGACATCTACCCCGTCACCGTGCTGGTGCACGAGCGCACGCTCGGGTTCCGCACCGTGCCGGGGACCAAGCTCGCGACGCTCGCGACCAACGAGCGGGTCGCGCTTGAGTGGGACCACGTCGACGACGACGGCGCGTGGAGCGTGGTCGTCCGCGGGACCGCCCACCGGAGCCGGACCGAGCACGAGGTGGAAGCGGTCCAGGACGGGGCGGACCCGCTCGTCCCCACCGTCGACGTCCCGACCGAGGAGTGGGTCGTCGTCGAGGCCCGCGAGATCACCGGACGGCGCTTCGCGCGCGCGGAGCCGTAGGGCCCGCAGGTGCCCGGACGTGCGACGTCCGGCCGCCCCCCGAGGGACGACCGGACGTGGGGCACGTGCTCAGCCGGACTTGCGGCGGAACGTGCGCTGGACCGGGCCGACGGTCTCCGAGCCGTGCACGGAGCCCGTGTTCGACTCGCCGTCGGCCGTGCGGTGGCGCGCGGCGTTCTTCCGGTCGAGCGCCTCCCGGAACTTCGCCTTGGCCTCCTCGGTCGGTGCGGTCTCTGCAGCGGGTCGCTGCTGGTCGGACGCCATGGCGGTCTCCTCGTCGACGGGGAACTCGGTGGGGGCACTGCGTTCGGCCCGACGGGTCGGGCACCCCGCCAGCCTCCCCCACCGCGCCGCCCGACGCCACCTGATTTGTCCGCTCGGCCCGTCCGGCCCGACCCACGCCGCGACGCCACCGCGGCCGCCCCGCACGAGCCGTCCGGTAGCGTCGGGGCGTGTCACCCGACCCCACGCCGCAGCCTGCCCCTGCCCGACCCGACGGCGCCGACGACGCCGGTCGCCCTGCGCCGGCACCGGCCGTGCTCCCGCACCGCGCGCTCGGCCGCAGCGGCCTGCGCCTGCCCGAGATCGCACTCGGCCTCTGGCAGAACTTCGGGGTCGCCGACCCGTTCTCGACGCAGCGCGAGATCGTCCTGCACGCCGTCGATCGCGGCGTGACGCACCTCGACCTCGCCAACAACTACGGGCCGCCCGGTGGCGCCGCGGAGGAGTCGCTGGGCCGGCTGCTCGCGCGCGAGCTGCGCCCCGTGCGTGACGAGCTCGTCGTGACGACCAAGGCGGGGTACCGCATGGGTCCCGGGCCGTACGGCGAGGGGGGCTCCCGGAAGTACCTGCTCTCCTCCCTCGACGCCTCGCTGCGCCGGCTCGGCCTCGACCACGTCGACATCTTCTACTCGCACCGCTACGACCCGTCGACCCCGCTCGCCGAGACGATCGGCGCCCTGGGGACGGCGGTCCGCTCGGGGCGCGCGCGCTACGCCGGGATCTCGTCGTACTCGGCCCGGCGCACCCGCGAGGCCCTGCGGGTCGCGGCCGACGTCGGGGTCGAGCTCGTCGTCACCCAGGTCTCCTACTCGATGCTCAACCGGTGGATCGAGGCACCCGACCCGCACGACGAGGCGGGGGCCGACGTGCTCGACGTCGCCGGTGCGGAAGGGCTCGGCGTCGTCGCGTTCTCCCCGCTCGCCCAGGGCATGCTCACGGACCGCTACCTCCACGGGGTCCCGCAGGGCTCGCGCGCGGCGCGCGGCGGTCCGCTGCGCCCGGCGTTCCTCTCCGAGGAGAACCTCGACCGCGTGCGCCACCTGGACGAGCTCGCGCGTGCCCACGGGCGCACCCTCGCGTCCACGGCGATCCTCTGGGCGCTGCGCGACGAGCGCGTGACGTCGGTCCTGCTGGGCGCGAGCTCGACCCGGCAGCTCGACGAGAACCTCGCGGCCCTCGACGCTCCCGCGCTCTCGCCCGAGGAGCTCGCGGCCGTCGACGCGCTCCCCGTGGACACAGGCATCAACATCTGGGCATCACGCTCGAGCGACCTGTAGCCCGCCTGCCGCGTGCGCCCGCCTGCCGCGTGCACCCGTCTGCCGCGCACGCCCGTCTGCCCAGCGCGGCGTCGCGGGGTCCGCGTCGGGGCGCTTCGACGACCCGACGCGCGAGCCCCGGGCGCGTGGCGCGGACAGGGGGGCACGTGGCACGCAGGTGGCGCGGAACGCCATCCGACTGTCAGGCCTGGGGTGCCGCCTCGCGCTCGGTCGCGCCGCCGTCGGCGGCCCCGGCCGCCGCACGCCCGGCCGCCGCCTCACGTTCCTCCCGGTCCACGCGCAGCGACGTGATGGCGCTCTCGAAGTCCTCGAGCGAGTCGAACGCCTGGTAGACGCTCGCGAAGCGGAGGTAGGCGACCTCGTCGAGCTCGCGCAGCGGCCCGAGGATCGCGAGGCCGATCTCGTACGCGTCGAGCTCGGCGCTGCCGCTCGCGCGGATGGTCTCCTCGACGCGTTGCGCGAGGACCGCGAGGTCGTCCTCGTTCACCGGCCGCCCCTGGCAGGCCTTGCGGACGCCGTTGACGATCTTCTCGCGCGAGAAGGGCTCCGTCACGCCGGACCTCTTGACCACCGACAGGCTCGCGGTCTCGATCGTCGTGAAGCGGCGGTTGCACTCCGGGCACTGACGCCGACGACGGATCGAGGCGCCGTCGTCGGACGTGCGGGAGTCGACGACGCGGGAGTCCGCGTGACGGCAGAACGGGCAGTGCATGGCGGGCTCCTCCGCGGGTCGCGCCGACGGGTCGGCGCGACGAACGTATGTCGTCCCGGGCGCGCGGTGCAACACGCCGGACGTCCCGCCCGATCCCGGGCAGCAGAACGGGGGCGGTCGTGGTCGACCGCCCCCGTCGGGACGCCCCCGTCCCCATCTCGCGCGCGACTCGCCTCGCGCGCGGCGACGTGCACAGGAGTCGCGGTGGTCCGCGCACTCCTCGCCTCGTCCGCCCAGCCCCCCAGCCGGCGTGTGAGGTGACACTAACTTAGGCGTACCTAATGCGACGGCGCAACCCTTCGCGCGAGCCTGCTACGCAGCAGCGCCGTGTGCTGCGTCACAGACAGAGGGCCCGCACCCGTGCCCCGTCACCGCTCGCCGACCGGGAGGAGGATCGTCTGACCGGTCTGCACGCCCGACGACGACAGGCCGTTCAGCTCGACGAGCCCGCTGACCACCTCACGCAGGTCCTCGCCCGGGGTCGCGACGCCCTGCGCCAGCTCCCACAGCGTCTCCCCCGAGCTCACGACGTGGACGCGGACCTCGACCGGCTCCCCCGGCCCGCTCGCGACCGCCAGGCCGACGCGCGCGGCGAGCACGAGCACGACCGCCACGAGCAGGACGAGAACCGCCCGACCGCGTCGCGTGATGCGCAGCGGAGCCTCCGCCCGCGCACCCCCCATCGATCCGCCACGTGCGAACCCGGTCGGCGTCGCCATCGCCATCGTGTCCATGTCCCCTCCGTCCCGGCCCGCGGGCCCGATCGCCTTCCCCGGTCGATCGGACCCGCGCGCCCGTCTCGCTCCCGCCCGACCGCTCCGGTCGAACACCTGTACGTAGAACATCTGTACGAAGGTCTATCACGAACGACCCACAGAGTCGAGGCATGCTCGAACAGGTGTTTGATTCGTGTCGCATACTCCCCTAACCTGGGGTCAGGTCGGTTCGCCGGACATGTCCGCTCGGACCCGGAGGAGCGACCGAGGTCCCGGGGTGCACGCCCCGGGGAGGGGAAGCCGCAGGCCCGGCCGGGGCCGGTGGCACGCGACGGACGAGGGCGGAGCGACCATGGCGGGACGAGGCACGGACAGGGCACGGGGGATCGCCGAGGTGCGCGAGCTGCCGGACGGGTCGGCAGGGGGTGACGGGCTCACCCCGCGCCAGCGGCTCGTGCTCGAGACCATCCGCGCGTGCGTCGAGCAGCGGGGCTACCCGCCGAGCATGCGCGAGATCGGCGAGGCCGTCGGGCTCACCAGCCCGTCCTCCGTCAAGCACCAGCTCACGACGCTCGAGCGCAAGGGCTTCCTGCGCCGCGACCCGAACCGCCCGCGCGCGATCGAGGTCGTCCAGCCCGACGACTCCCGCCGTGCCACCCCCCTCGCGCCCGCCGGGGCCGCACCCGAGCCCACGTACGACGAGGCCCACCCCGCGCCGTCGTACGTCCCTGTCGTGGGCCGCATCGCCGCCGGTGGCCCCATCCTCGCGGAGCAGGTCGTGGAGGACGTCTTCCCGCTGCCGCGCCAGCTCGTCGGCGAGGGCGAGCTCTTCCTCCTGCGCGTGCAGGGCGACTCGATGATCGACGCGGCGATCTGCGACGGCGACTGGGTCGTCGTGCGCCGTCAGCCGGTCGCGGAGAACGGCGAGATCGTGGCCGCCATGATCGACGGCGAGGCGACCGTCAAGAGCCTGCGACGCGCGGACGGCCACGTGTGGCTGATGCCGCACAACGCCGCGTACGAGCCGATCCCCGGGGACGACGCCCAGGTGCTGGGGCGCGTCGTCTCCGTCCTGCGCAGCCTCTGAACCGTCCCCGCGCAGCCTGCGCGCGGACCGCGAGCAGGGTCCGGTCAGCACGAGAGCCGGGTGGTCCCTCGACCACCCGGCTCTCGTCGTGCAGGGCCCGACGAGGCCCGCGGGCTCAGATGCCGAAGCGCCGCGCGACCGCGCGCAGCGACTCTGCGGACGAGCGCAGTCCCGCGAGCTCGTCGTCCGCCAGCGGGACCTCGACACGCTCCGTGGCGCCGCGGCGGTCGACGAGCGTCGGGAGCGAGAGGCACACGTCCTCGAGCCCGTAGATGCCGTCGAGGAGGGTGGACACGGGGAGCACCCGGTGCTCGTCGGCGAGCACCGCCTCGATGATCCGGGTGCCCGCGAGCCCGACGGCGTAGTTCGTCGCGCCCTTGCCCTCGATGATCCGGTAGGCCGACTGCACGACCTCGCGCGCGATCTCGTCGCGCACGTCGCCCGTGAGCGGCCCCCGGCCGCCGATGCCCTGCCACTCGAGCAGCGGCGCCCCGCCGATCGTCGCGGAGCTCCAGAGCGGGATCTCGCTGTCGCCGTGCTCCCCGGCGATGTACGCGTGCACGTTCTGCACCGCGACGCCGCAGTGCTGCGCGACGAGGAACCGCAGCCGCGAGGAGTCGAGCACCGTGCCGCTGCCGAAGAGCTGCGTCGGGGGGAGCCCCGAGAACTTGAGCGCCGCGTACGTGACGATGTCGACGGGGTTGGTCACCATGACGTAGACGGCGTCCGGAGCGACCTCCACGAGGCCCGGGAGGATCGTCCGCATGAGCCCGATCGTGCCCTCGGCGAGGTCGAGGCGTGTCTGGCCCGGCTTCTGCTTGGCGCCGGCCGTCACCACGACCACGTCGGCCCCCGCGCACACCGCGACGTCGTCGGACCCCTCGACGCGCGCCATGGGCATGAACTGGATGCCGTGCTGGAGGTCGAGGACCTCGGCCTCGACCTTCGCGCGGTTGACGTCGAGGAGCGCCACGGTGCGCGCCGCGCCGCGCATGAGCGCGGCGTAGGCCAGCGTCGAGCCGACGGCCCCGGCGCCGACGATCGCGAGCTTCGTGGTCCGTGCTCCCCCTCCCGGACCGCCCGCGGTCGCGTCGCCGGTGCCCTGCGGTGACGTGCTCGTCATGTCGCCTCCGTGAAGTCGCTGGAAAGGGCTCAGCCTAGGGCGGCGAGGCGGCGGAGCGCAGCGGTGGCCACGTCGCGGTCGGTCGTCTGCCAGAACCCCGGCATGGACCGCGTGAGGAACGACCCGTAGCGCGCCGTCACGAGCCGCGGGTCCAGGACCGCCACGACGCCGCGGTCGGCCGTGGACCGGACGAGCCGACCGGCGCCCTGGGCGAGCAGGAGGGCCGCGTGCGTCGCGGAGACCTGCATGAACCCGTTGCCGCCCGCGGCCTCGACCGCGCGAGCGCGGGCCGACTTCACCGGGTCGTCCGGGCGCGGGAACGGGATGCGGTCGATGAGCACGAGCTGGCACGACGGCCCGGGCACGTCCACGCCCTGCCACAGCGACAGCGTGCCGAACAGGCACGTCGCCGGGTCCTCCGCGAACTCCCGGACGAGCGTCGGCAGCTGGTCGTCGCCCTGGCACAGGATCGGCACGTCCAGCCGCTCGCGCATCGCCTCCGCTGCGGCCACCGCCGCGCGCCGCGAGGAGAACAGGCCGAGGGTACGTCCGCCGGCTGCCTCGACGAGCGCCGCGATCTCGTCGAGCTGGTGCTCCGTGGACGCCTCCCGGCCAGGCGTCGGCAGGCGCTTCGCGACGTAGAGGATCCCCTGGCGCGGGTAGTCGAACGGGCTCCCGACGTCGAGCCCGCGCCACCGCGGCGCGTCCGTGCTGCCCCCGTCCGCGCCTGCGGTCGGCGCGGGGCCGAGCCCGAACGTGCGCGCGACGGCGTCGAAGCTCCCGCCGAGCGCGAGCGTCGCGGACGTGAAGACTCCGGTGCGCTCGGCGAGCAGGTGGGTGCGGATGAGGCCCGCCACGCCGAGCGGGGCGGCGTGCAGGCGGCTCGCGCCGTCGCCGAAGCGGTCGCCGGACCAGCCGCCCTCCCCGGGCCGCGAGCACCACAGCACGTCGTGGCCCGTGGGGTCGGCCGCCATGCGCTCGGCGACCTCGAAGAGCTGCAGCATCGTCGACTGCGCCATCTTCAGGCCCGTGTCCGGCTGGGCCGGCTTCGTGACGCCGGTCTCGGGCTTGAGCGTCGAGAGCACCTCGCGTGCCGCGTCCCGCACGGCCGCGACCGCCGACCGCGCGGCGTCCGGCAGGCCGTCGGGGAAGCGCTCGGCGGGCAGCGACCCGACGACCGTGCCGAACGCGGCGGAGGCGGCGTCGAGCGCGTCCGTCGTGACCCCGCCGTGGCGGCGCGCGAGGCGCGCCGCGCTCTCGATCGCCGGGACGGAGAGGTCGACCGTCGCGGCCGCCGTCACGCGGTCCGCGAGCTCGTGCGCCTCGTCGACGACGAGCACGTCGTGCTCGGGCAGCACCCCGGGCGACCCCATGGCCGCGATGCCGAGCATCGCGTGGTTCGTCACGACGACGTCGGCCTCGCGGGCCGCGGCGCGCGCCCGCTCGGGGAAGCACTCCGCGAGCAGCGGGCAACGCTGGCCCAGGCACTCGAGCGCCGTGACGGAGACCTGCCGCCACGCCTTGTCGCTCACGCCGGGGACGAGGTCGTCGCGGTCGCCCGTGGGCGTCTCGTCGGCCCACTCGCGCAGGCGCACGACCTGCTCGCCGAGGGCCGCCATGCTCGTCCCACCGCGCGCGGCGGGGTGGTCGGCGGCGCCCGCCGCCTCGCCGGGGAGGTCGAAGAGCGTGGGCTCGTCCGCGGGGTAGCCGCCCGCGATCTTGTGCACGCACAGGTAGTTGTGCCACCCCTTGAGCAGCGCGATCGACGCGGGCCGCGGGAGGCGGTCCGCGACGGCGTCGGCCACGAGCGGGAGGTCCCGCGTGATGACCTGGCGCTGGAGGGCGAGGGTCGCCGTCGAGACGACGACGCGCTCGTCGGTCGCGACCGCGTGGCGCACGGCGGGGACGAGGTAGCCGAGCGACTTCCCCGTCCCGGTCCCCGCCTGGACGACGAGGTGCTCGGAGCCCCCGATGGCGTCCGTGACGGCCCGCGCCATGGTCCGCTGGCCGTCGCGCCGCGCACCGCCCAGGCGCGTGACCGCGAGGTCGAGGAGCTCCTCGACGGCGGGCACGTCGCCCGACGCCGACGCAGCCGCGTCCGACCCGGCCTGCCCGGTCGCCTCCGTGTCCGGACGGTCGGGCACGGGTGCGGTTCGGGTGGAGGGGGGCACCCGCCGAGTCTACGGTCGGGCGCCCACGCCGCGGGCGAGGGCTGTGGACGCCGCGGAGACGGGACGACCCCGCGCGGCGCAGGCCGCACGGGGTCGTCCACGAGGTCGGACGGCGGTCCCGCACGAGGCCGGGCCGCCCGGTCCGCCGGCAGACCCGGCGGGAGGAGGTCAGCTCGCCGCGGAGGCTCCGACGAGCTCCGTCGCGAGCGCCTGGGCGACGCGGCCGCGCAGGAGCGTGCCCTCGGGCGTGTGCTCCTCGTGGTCGATCTCGCCCTCGGTGTGCACGCGGTGCACGAGGTCGCCACGGTGGTACGGCACGACGACGTCGATCTCCACGTCCGGGCGCGGCAGCTCGTGCGCGATGAGCTCGCGCAGGTGCTCGATCCCCTCGCCCGTGTGCGCCGACACGACGACCGTGCGGCGCTCGCGCAGCCGGATGCGCGCGATCGTCTCCGGGTCGGCGAGGTCCGCCTTGTTGAGCACGATCACCTCGGGCACGTCCTCCACGCCCGGGATGTCGGCCAGGACGTGGCGCACCGCCGCGATCTGACCCTCCGGGTCCGGGTGCGAGGCGTCCACCACGTGCAGCAGCAGGTCGGCGTCGCCGACCTCCTCGAGCGTCGAGCGGAACGCCTCGACGAGCTGGTGCGGCAGCGCGCGCACGAACCCGACGGTGTCGGCGAGCGTGTAGACCCGGCCGTCCTCGGTACGCGTGCGGCGCACCGTGGGGTCGAGCGTCGCGAACAGCGCGTTCTCGACGAGCACGCCCGCGCCGGTGATGGCGTTGAGGAGGCTCGACTTGCCCGCGTTCGTGTAGCCCGCGATCGCGACGGACGGGACGGCGTGCCGCTTGCGCGACGCGCGCTTCGTCTCGCGCCCCGGGGCCATCGCCTGGATCTCGCGCCGCAGCTTGGCCATGCGGTTGCGGATGCGCCGGCGGTCCAGCTCGATCTTCGTCTCACCGGGACCGCGCGACCCCATGCCCGCGCCGGCGCCGCCGACCTGGCCACCCGCCTGGCGGGACATCGACTCGCCCCATCCGCGCAGGCGCGGGAGGAGGTACTCGAGCTGGGCGAGCTCGACCTGGGCCTTGCCCTCCCGCGACTTGGCGTGCTGGGCGAAGATGTCGAGGATCAGCGCGGTCCGGTCGATCACCTTGACCTTGACGATGTCCTCGAGCGCGCGCCGCTGGGAGGGCGCGAGCTCGCCGTCGATCACGACCGTGTCCGCGCCGCTGGCGGCGACGACGTCGGCGAGCTGCGCGGCCTTGCCGGAGCCCAGGTACGTGCCAGGGTCGGGCTTCGCGCGGCGCTGGATCACGCCGTCGAGCACCTCGGAGCCCGCGGTCTCCGCGAGGGCGGCGAGCTCGCGCAGCGAGATCTCTGCCTCCTCGGCGGACGTGGGCGCGCCGTCCTCGCGCGGGTCGGAGCCGGGGCTCCAGAGCCCGACGAGCACGACCTTCTCGAGGCGCAGCTGCCGGTACTCGACCTCGGTGACGTCCTGGAGCTCGGTCGACAGGCCGACGACGCGGCGCAGCGCGCTGCGCTCCTCGAGCTCGAGCTGCTCGCCGTCGTGCTCCGCGTGGACCGTGCCGCCCTCGGCGCGTGCCGTCCCGGCCCGAGCGAGCACCCGCGCCACGACGTCGCTCGCGATGTCCCGCGTCGCGCCGGTCGGCTCGTCCTGAGCCGAGGTGGGGTTCGGAGTGTTCGCAGGGGTTGGGCTCATGTGCCGCCTTCCGTCGGTGGTGGGCGCTCGTGCGTCCGGGTGTGACAACAAGCGTGGCACGCGAAATCGTCCCGAGGCCAGCGGTTAAGCGCACGAACAGCGGTCCGGCGCCCGCTGCGGCGAGCACGCCCGCGTAGGATCGGCCGACGTGACCGAGGACCAGGACCCCGCCGTCGACGCCGCGCCCGACGGCGCGCCGGACCACTACTTCACCGCACGGCCCGCCTCCGCTGCCGAGCGCCGCACGATCGCGGTGCGGCTCGCCGGCCGCGACGTCGAGGTCGAGGTCGCCTCGGGCGTCTTCTCGCCCGGCCGCCTGGACCTCGGCACGCAGGTGCTGCTGCGCACCACCCCGCCGCTCGACGACGTCCTCGCCGCCCGGCCCGACGACGGCCCCGCCCACGTCCTCGACCTCGGCTGCGGCTGGGGTCCGGTGGCCCTGACGATGGCCCTCGAGGCGCCGGAGGCGACCGTGTGGGCGGTCGACGTCAACGAGCGCGCGCTCGACCTCGTGCGCCGCAACGCGCAGCGCCTCGGGCTGGACAACGTCCGCGCCGTCCTCCCGGACGACGTGCCCGACGACGTCGCGCTCGCCGCGCTGTGGTCGAACCCGCCGATCCGGGTCGGCAAGGACGTCCTGCACGGCATGCTCCTGCACTGGCTGCCCCGGCTCGCGCCGGGCGCGAGCGCGCACCTCGTGGTCCAGCGCAACCTGGGCTCGGACTCGCTCCAGCGCTGGCTCGCCGAGGCGCTGCCCCCGCTCCTGCCGGGCGCGGTCGTCGGGCGCGCCGCGAGCGCGAAGGGGTTCCGCGTGCTCGAGGTCGTCGCGCCGCGCTGAGACGGGCCGTCAGACCGGCGCGCGGTCGTCCTCGGCCGCCGCCACGACCGGCTCGGCGGCCGGGCCCGCCGCGGGGTCGTCGTCCGCGCCGGCGCGCGCGGCGTCGTCCGGCGAGCCCGGGACGAGCGCGGCGAGGTCGATCTCGCCCGCGTGGACGAGCACCGCGGGACCCGCGAGCTCGACGCGGCCGCCCGGGAGCGCCCGCACGCGCACCGTGCCGCCCGGGACGTCGACGAGGTAGGTGTCCGGCGCGTCGGGCCCGCCCCACACGCGGACCGCGAGCGCCGCCGCGCACGCGCCCGTCCCGCACGACGGCGTCTCCCCGACGCCGCGCTCGTGCACGCGCATGCGCACGTGCCCGACGACGGTGCCGTCCTCCGCGGTCGTCTCGCCGAGGGGCACCACGAGCTCGACGTTCGTCCCGTGGGACGGAGTCGGCTCGACGACGGGCGCCTCGGTGAGGTCGGCGCGCTCGAGCACGTCCTCGCGCGCGACGGCGAGGACGGTGTGGGGGTTGCCGAGGTCGACGCTGAGCGCCGGGCGCGGGACCTCCCAGCCCCGGACGACGACGGTCGCGTCGTAGCCGTCCTGGAGCGCGGGTCGGCCGCCGGGCAGGAACCACGGACCCATGTCGACGGCGAACCAGCCGTCGTCCTCCTTGCGCACGCGCTTGACGCCCGCGCGCGTGCCGACCGGCACCTCGGTGCCGCTCGCGAAGCTCACGAGCCCGAGCCGCTCGGCGAACGCCGCGAAGACGCGCACCCCGTTGCCGCACATCTCGGCGACCGAGCCGTCGGCGTTGCGGTAGTCCATGAACCAGATGGCGTGCGGGTCCTCCGCGAGCACGTCGCGCGACTCGGGCACGAGCGCGGTGGGCACGAGGCGGATGACGCCGTCTCCCCCGATGCCGCCGCGGCGGTCGGCGAGGGCGCGCACGAGCTCGGGCGTGAGATCGAGCTCGCCCTTCGTGTCGGCGAGCAGCACGAAGTCGTTGCGGGTCCCGTGGCCCTTGGTGAAGCGGGTGCGCGTCATGAGCCCAGACTACGGCGCACGGGCACGCCGCTGTCCGCTTCGTCCGGCCCGACGGCGGTGCCCGGCGCAGCCCCGGGCCACTGCCCGTCCGTGCCCTGCGAGGCCGCGCGCTCGTCTGCCGCGGCGACGAGCGCGAGAGCGTCCTCCACGCGCGTCGGCGACTGCGCGTCGAGCCAGCCGACGCGCGGATCCCGGCCGAACCAGCCCATCTGCTTGCGCGCGAGGCGCCGCGTGTTGGCGGTGACGGCCTCGCGCGCGGCGTCCTCCGTGATCTCGCCGTGCAGCGCGGCGAGCACCTCCGCGTAGCCGACGGCGCGCCGGGCCGTGCGGCCCATGCCGTGCGCCTCCACGCGACGCACCTCTGCCACGAGGCCCTGCTCCCACATGCGCTCGACGCGGCCGGCGACCCGCGCGTCGAGCACGGCCCGGTCGCAGTCGAGGCCGATCTGCACGGTCGGGCGGACGTAGACCTGGCGCGGGAGGTTCGCCGTGAACGGCTCGCCGGTGAGCTCCATGACCTCGAGCGCCCGGACGAGCCGGCGGGTGTTGGCCGGGCCGATGCTCGCGGCCGCCGCGGGGTCGCGTCGGAGGAGCTCGTCGTGCAGCGCGCGCGGGCCCTGCTCCTCGGCGCGCGCCTCGAGCGCCGCCCGCACGGCGGGGTCCGTGCCCGGGAACCGCATGTCGTCGAGGAGCGCGCGGACGTACAGCCCGCTGCCGCCCACGACGACGGCGCGCGCGCCCCGCGCGGCGATCTCGTCGAGCACCCGGCGCGCCTCGGACTGGTAACGGGCCACCGAGGCGTCCTCGGCGGGGTCGAGCACGTCGAGGAGGTGGTGGCGCACGCCGCGGCGCTCGGCGACGGGGACCTTCGCGGTCCCGACGTCCATGCCGCGGTAGAGCTGGTAGGCGTCGGCGTTGACGATCTCCGCGGGCGCCCCGGGGACGGACAGGCGCTCGGCGAGGTCGAGGGCGAGGTCCGACTTCCCCGTGGCGGTCGGTCCCACGACGGCGACGACGACGCCTCGGGCGGACGCGGGCGCCCCGGCGGGGTCGTGCTCGGTTTTCACCCGCGCAACGGTACCGTCCGGCCCGTCGGCGAGCCGGGGCGTGTGGGCGGGGATGCGTAGTGTGTCCGTGGTCGGTCCGCCCGCGCGACCACCGACTCGCACGACTCACGACGACCTCTCAGACGACAAGGACTCGAGAACATGGGTTTCTTCACCAAGCCGGACGCCGCACCGACGAGCCAGAACGCGCCGCTGACGCGCGAGCGCGTCGAGGCGTTCCTCACGAGCCGCGAGTGGCGGTACTTCGTCGACTCGGACGGGGACCTGGGCGGCAACTGGGACGGCAAGGTGTTCTTCTTCTTCCTCATGGGTGAGAAGCAGGAGATCCTGCAGGTCCGCGGCCGGTGGAACCGGACGCTCCCCGCGTCGGCCGAGGCGCAGGTCGCGCTCGTCGCCAACGAGTTCAACCGCGACAAGATCTGGCCGAAGGTCTACGCGCGCGTCGAGGACGACCAGCTCGCGGTCTACACGGAGGTCTCGACGGACCTGGAGTTCGGCGTCGCGGACGACCAGCTCGGCCAGCTCCTCGAGTGCGGCCTGTTCACGGGCCTGCAGTTCTTCGACGCGCTCGACTCCCGCTTCCCCGACACGGCCGCGCAGACCGTGGCCGAGGGCGGCGCCGACGTCGACGCGCGGTGACCGGCACGCACGAGAGCACCGCGGGCCGCACCGCCCCGGACGGCGGCGCCCCGGGCGAGGAGGCGACGGCCTTCCAGGTCGACCTGCGGGGCGTCGTCGACCTCCTGGCCCGGCACCTCTACTCGAGCCCGCGCGTCTACCTGCGCGAGCTGCTGCAGAACGGCGTCGACGCGATCACCGCGCGCGCCGGGCTCGAGGGGCCGCAGGCACCGGCGCGGATCCTGCTCCGCCCGCTGCCCGACGGCGGCCTGGAGGTGCACGACTCGGGCGTCGGGCTGACCCGGGACGAGGCGCGGGAGCTCCTCGCGACCATCGGGCGCAGCTCCAAGCGCGACGTCGAGCTCGGGACGGGACGCGAGGAGTTCCTGGGCCAGTTCGGCATCGGGCTCCTGTCCGCGTTCATGGTCGCCGACGAGATCGAGCTCGTCTCGCGCTCCGCACGCCGCACGGCGTCGGGCGACGCACCCGCCCCCGTGCGCTGGCGCGGCCGTGCCGACGGCACGTACGAGCTCGTCGAGCTCTCCCCGGACGACCCGGCGGCGCCCGCCGAGCCCGGGAGCGTCGTCCGGCTGCACCCGCGGCGGGACACCGAGCACTGGCTGGCCCCCGAGTCCGTGGTCGCGCTCGCCCAGGACTTCGGCTCGCTCCTGCCGGTCGAGCTGCTCGTCGAGACACGTCTCGACGACGGCCCCGGCGTGCGCACCCCGACCGGCGACGCCCCGGTCGCGGTGCGCCGGCTCAGCGGCGAGGACCTGCCGTGGCGCGCTGCGCACCCGACGCCCGCAGCCCGCGACGCCGCGCTCGCCGCGTACGCCGAGCGCACCCTCGGCTTCACCCCGCTGGCCCGGATCGACCTCGACCTGCCGCTCGCCGGCCTGACGGGCGTCGCGTACGTGCTCCCGGCCGCGGTCGCGCCGACCACGACGTCGCGGCACCGGGTCTACCTCAAGCGCATGCTCCTGGGCAGCGCGGTCGACGACCTGCTGCCCCCGTGGGCGTTCTTCGTGCGGTGCGTCCTCGACGCGTCCGTGCTGCGCCCGACGGCGTCGCGCGAGGGGCTGTACGAGGACGAGGTCCTGCTCGCGACCCGCGACGCGCTCGGGGCGCAGGTGCGGCGATGGCTGCTCGAGACGCTCGCGACGGACTCCGTCCTCGCGCGGCGCTTCCTCGAGACGCACCACCTCGCCGTGCGCGCGCTCGCGCTCACCGACGACGAGATGCTCGACGTCGCCGCGCGCGTGCTGCCCTTCGAGACGACGGCCGGGTCCACGACGCTCGCCGACCTCGCGGCGGACCACCCCGACGGGCGCCTGCTGTACACGGCGAGCGTCGAGGAGTTCCGGCGCATCGCACCCGTCGCGGCGGCGCAGGGGCTCGCGGTCGTCAACGGCGGCTACGTCTACGACGCCGACCTGCTGGAGCGCGTCGCGGCGCGGTTCCCGCGGTGGCGGCTGTCGCCCGTCTCGGCCGCGGACGTCGCGCACGTCCTCACGGAGGTCGAGCCGCTGCGCGAGCTCGAGGTCGCCGACGCGCTCGCGTCGCTCGACGACGCGCTCGCCGAGCAGGACTGCGACGTCGTGCTGCGCCGGTACGAGCCGGACGCCCTCCCGGCCATGCTCCTGCACGACCGCGAGGGCGACCACGCGCGCGAGGCCGCCCGCGTCGCGGAGACGGACGACCTGTGGGGCGAGATCCTCGCGGGGCTCAGCGCCCCGGCCCGCCCCCGCCGCCTGGTCCTCAACGACGCCAACACCACCGTGCGCGACCTGCTCGCGAGCCCCGACGCGCAGGTGCGCGCGGCGGGCGCCCGCTCCCTCTATGTCACGGCGGTGCTCGCGTCCGGCAAGGCGCTCCAGCCCGCCGAGGCGACCCTCATGAACGACTCCCTGTCGCTCCTGCTCGCCCGCGCCCTCGCGGCCGGGCAGGACGCCGCCACGGAACCCGACCCCCCTGCCGACGAGGAGAACCGATGACCCGGTCCGTGGACCAGGTGAACGCCGCCCTGTACGACGTCCGCCGCATGCCCTACGGCCTCGCGCGCTCCACGGCCGCAGCGGCCGAGCTCGAGCGCGTCGAGGCCGAGGGCCCCGACGCGGCGCGCGCCTACGCGCTGTTCGTCCTCGTCGAGTCGTACGTGTGGGGCGGCGAGGTGACCAAGGCGTACCTGCCGTTCACCAAGATGCTGCGCTGGTGGGACGAGCACCCCGAGCACTTCGACGCCGAGGACGCACACTCGCTGTTCTGGTCGTTCAAGTGGATGGTCGGGCACCTCATGGAGTTCCCCGACGTCCCCGCCGCGCAGATCGAGCGCACTCTCGACGACATGGCGCGCCGGTACGCGCTCGCGGGCAACGGCACGAACGCCGTCGCCCTGGAGCGCTTCGAGTGGGCGCGCGAGCGGGGCGCCACGGACGTCGAGGACGCGTACCGCGCGTGGGTCGCGACCCCGCGCGACGACTACTCGCAGTGCGAGGCGTGCGAGCCGGGCGACCGCGCGGCGTACCTCTTCGAGACGGGCCGGCACGACGAGGGCGTCCGGCTGCTCGAGGGCGTGCTCCAGGGATCGCCGTCGTGCGCCACCGAGCCCGGTGACATGCTGTCCCACCTCCAGCTGGCGTACGTGGAGGTCGGCGACGCCGAGGCCGCGGCGCGCACGCACCGCCGCGGGCTGCGCCACCTCGACACCGGGGTGACGATGACGGGCCCGAAGGGTCGTCACGTGGAGTTCCTCGCGCGGACGGGCAACGCGTCGCGCGCGCTCCGAATGCTCGTGGAGCACCAGGCCTTCCTCACGGAGGCGGACTCGCCGGGCGACCGGCTCGGCTTCCTCACGAGCGTGAGCGTCGCCACGGGCGTCCTGCGGGCCGACCACGGCGACGCCCCGCTCGCGCTGCGGGACGTGCCCGCCACGACGGTCGCCGAGCTCGACGCGTGGGTGCGCGGCGAGGCGGCCGCGCTCGCGCAGTCCTTCGACGCGCGCAACGGCACGACGGCGGCGTCCGAGCGGCTGCGCGCGGCGTGGGAGCGGGGCGCACGCACGCTCCCCGTCGACCTGGCCGTGCTCTCCGTGGACGCCCCGGTGGTGACACCGCAGCCCGCCGCGGCCGAAGGCACCGCGGGTGGCCCGTCGGACCTCCCGGCCGAGCTCGCGCCCGAGGCGTCCGCGGTCGCCGACGGCACCCCGGCCGAGACCGCCGTCGAGCCCACCGACGCCGACGGTCTGCTCGCGCTCGCCGACGACGTGGCAGGCGACGACCCGGTCCGGGCCGCACGCCTCCTGCGTCGCGCGTCGTCGCTCCTGGAGTCCTCCGGCCACCTCGACCGCGCCGGGTTCGCGCTCGCCGAGGCGGCGCAGCTCGCCGCGCTGGAGGGCGACGACGAGGGCGCCGCGCCGGCGTTCCTCCACGCGCTCGCGCTCCTGCGGGCAGGTGGTGTCGCGCCCCGGTTCGTCGGGCAGGTCGTGCGCGCGTACGCGCGGCTCGAGGCCGGGCGTGGCGACGTGACCGGCGCCCTGGGGCAGGTCGAGCGCACGCTCGACGACCTCGCCGCGGCGAGCGAGGGCACGAGCGACGGGTCCGCGCCACGGGCCGCCGAGCTCGTCGAGCGCGACGCGGCAGCCGACGCGCGCGAGCGTCGCGACCTCGACGACACGCGCGCCCGCCTCCTCGCGACCGCGGGCGACCTCGACGCGGCGGCGACGCTCGCGGAGTCCGTCGCCGAGGAGTTCGCCCGCGCCGGTGACGTCCGGGACGCGGCGCACGCCTTCTGGCTCGCCGGGCGCTCGCGCTGCGAGGCGGGGAAGGACACGGACGCGGTGGAGCTGCTCGAGTCGGCGATGGAGGGCTTCGCCATCGTCCACGACGCCGAGTCGCGCGCGATGGTCGGCAACGAGATGGTCGCCGCGCTGCGCCGCCTCGGGCGCGACGACGAGGCCGCCGCCGTCGGGACGGGCCTCAGCGGCTGACGGCGGGCCCTGCCGGGCCGCTGGCGGCTGCGGGGGTGCGGACCGCGTACCGCCGCACCGCCACGGCAGGGTCCGGCTCGTCGCACGTCGCGACCGGCGCGGCCTCCGCGCCCGCCGCAGCGACGAACCCGTCGAGCGCGGCCTGCGGCAGGGGCGCGCGCGGGTCGTGCACGACGACGAGCCGCGCCCCCTCGCGGGCGAGCTCCGCGCCGAGCTCCCGGGCGGTGTCCAGGGCCGCCGGCGACGCCGCACCCGCCTCCGTAGCCGTCTCCGGACCCGCCTTCGTGCCCGCGCCTGCCGCCGTCCGCGTCACCGCGTCACCGAGCTCGACGACGTCGACGGGACCCGTCCATCCCGCACCGGCGAGCGCGAGGAGCGCCACGGAGGCGGCCGTCCCGGCGACGGGTCGGTCGAGCGGTCGCGTGGCGGCGGCCCACGCCGGGTCGATCCACCGGTCCGCGACACCCGCCGCGGCGAGCGAGGCCCGGGCGGCGCCGCGGGCGCGCGCGGCTCCCGGGGCGACCACCACCACGGAGGACGCACCCGCCCCACCGGGCGGGTCCGCCACGAGGTCCGCGAGCGCCGCGAGCGCCGCCTCGCGCACGGGCCCGAGGACCGAGGCGGCGCCGGCCGCTCCCGGGACGAGCAGGACGGTTCCAGGGAGCACGACGGCACGGACGGTCACCGTCCCACCGTAGTGGTGCCCGCTCCCCCGCCGTCGCGGCGGCCTCCCCGGACGGCCCGCGATGCGGCGTCCGCGGTCGGGCGCGAGTACGGTAGGGAGGTGAGGTTCTTCGGGGCGCGGGACGACGACGACCGGCGGGACGGGAATCCCGGCGGGGCGCAGGACGGGGGCCGACCCGGCGCGGCCCGGCCGGCGGACGACCTGCAGTCGCAGGTCGAGGACCTGCTGGCGCGCGAGCTGGGCCAGGTCGCGACCGACGTCCTGCGGCCTCCCACGCCGCTCACGCTCTCGCGGGTCGTCGAGTGGATCACCGACAGCGGGTACAGCTACTTCGTCGACTCCGACGGTGACGTCGGCGGGCTGTGGCACGGCCGCCTGTTCTACTTCCTGCTCTTCGGCAACAACGACGAGATCCTCCAGGTGCGCGGCCAGTGGAACCGCGACCTCGCGCTCGAGCGTCTCGAGGAGATCCTCGAGTTCTGCAACGAGTGGAACGCGGACCGCATCTGGCCCAAGACGTACACGCGCGTCCGCGACAACGGGATGATCCAGGTCTTCACCGAGGTGACGGTCGACCTCGAGCACGGCGTGACGGACGACCAGCTCGACCAGCTCCTCCAGTGCGGGCTGAGCACGGGCTCGATGTTCTTCGACGCGCTCGACGAGTTCTACCCCGACCCCGCGGGGCAGGCGCCATGACGCAGGCCCGCACCAACTGGTTCACGCGCCTGTTCGGCAACCGCCGGCCCAAGGCGCCGGACTCGTTCCCGCGCGAGGAGGAGCTGCCGCGCGCGCTGTCGATGGCGCGCATCGGCGACCACCTGACCCGCCGCGGCTACCACTTCCGCGTGGACGACGACGGCGACATCACCGGCACGTGGGACGGTCACCGCTTCTGGTTCCTGCTGCTCGGCGACCGGTCGGAGATCCTCCAGGTCCGCGGCCGCTGGTCCACGACGCTCCCCGTCGAGTCGCGCCTCCTCACGCTCCAGACCGTCAACGACTGGAACCGCGAGCGCATCTGGCCCAAGGTCTACGTGCGCGAGGAGGGGGGACGGCTCGCGCTCTACGCCGAGGTCTCCGTCGACCTCGAGCACGGCGCGACCGACGACCAGCTCGCGCAGACCGTCTCGTGCGGGCTCGGCACCGCCGTGCAGCTCTTCCACGCGATCGGCGCCCAGCTCCCGCCGGGGACCCTGGACGACTGACGCACGGGGGCACCCGTCGTCGGGTCCACCCACGGGGCTCGCGCGGTCCCCGGCGTCTGCACCTCGCTCCTGGATCCCGCGCTCAGGCGCGGAGCGTGGGGAGGCCCAGGACGACGGGGCCCGACGGCGCGCCGCCGCCGTGGCCGTGGTCGTCGTCGCCACCGCCCAGGCGGGCGCGCTCGCGCTTCGCCCACGCGTCACCGGAGCGGGTCCGGCGCACGGCGAACGTGCCGCCTGCGAGCGCCGAGTCGGCGAGGAGGTGGTGCGGCGCGGACCGGGTGACCTCGACCGTGACGACGTCGCCGGGACGCGGCAGGCGGGCGTCGAGGTCGTCCGCGAGGCGCGGGTCGACGGAGCCGGGCGCCCCGGTCCGGTCGGACGGGGCGTCGTCGGGCACCGAGACGACGTCCGCCGGGAGCGCGAGGTGCACGAGGCGGTTGTCGGGTGCTCGGCCGGTCACGCGGTGCGTCGCGCCGTCCTTGCGGCCCGCGCCCTCACCGACGAGGACGTCGATCGTCCGGCCGACCTGGCGTGCCGACTCCTCGCCGGCGACCCGCTCCTGGAGCGCCTGGAGCTGCTCGAAGCGCTCCTGCACGACCTCCTTGGGGAGCTGCCCGTCCATCGTCGCGGCGGGCGTCCCGGGGCGCGGCGAGTACTGGAAGATGAACGCGGAGGAGAAGCGCGACGCCTCGACGACCCGCATCGTCTCCGCGAAGTCCTCCTCGGTCTCGCCCGGGAAGCCCACGATGATGTCGGTGGTGATCGCGGCGTCGGGCATGACGGCCCGGACGCGGTCGAGGATCCCGAGGAACCGCTCGGAGCGGTAGGAGCGGCGCATCGCGCGCAGCACGCGGTCGGAGCCCGACTGGAGCGGCATGTGGAGCTGGGGCATGACGTTCGGCGTCTCCGCCATGGCCGCGATCACGTCGTCGGTGAACGCGGCCGGGTGCGGCGACGTGAACCGCACGCGCTCGAGCCCGTCGATCGTCCCGCACGCGCGCAGGAGCTTGGCGAACGCGCCGCGGTCGCCGAACTCGACGCCGTAGCTGTTGACGTTCTGGCCGAGCAGCGTCACCTCGATGGCGCCCGCCTCGACCAGCGCGCCGACCTCGGCGAGCACCTCGCCCGGGCGACGGTCGCGCTCCTTGCCGCGCAGGTGCGGCACGATGCAGAACGTGCACGTGTTGTTGCAGCCGACGCTGATGGAGACCCACCCGGCGTAGACCGACTCGCGCTTCGTCGGCAGCGTGGAGGGGAACACCTGCAGCGACTCGGCGATCTCCACCTGCGCCGCCTCGTTGTGCCGCGCGCGCTCGAGCAGGACGGGCAGGGCGTCGAGGTTGTGGGTGCCGAAGACGACGTCGACCCAGGGGGCCTTCTCGACGATGGTGCCGCGGTCCTTCTGGGCGAGGCAGCCGCCGACGGCGATCTGCATGCCGGGCCGCGCGGCCTTGACCGAGGCGAGCTGACCGAGGTTGCCGTAGAGACGCGTCGCGGCGTTCTCGCGCACGGCGCACGTGTTGATGACGACGACGTCGGCGCGGTTCGCGGCCTCGTCCTGCGCGCTCGCGCGCGTGTAGCCCGCCTGCTCGAGCATCCCCGCCATGTGCTCGGAGTCGTGGACGTTCATCTGGCACCCGAGCGTGCGCACGACGTAGGTGCGGGGGTGCGCGTCGTCGGCCGGCGCAGCGGCGCTGGAGCGAGGTGCGGGGGAAGCCGGGACGGGGGCGGGGGCGATCGTGGACATCACCGTCCAGGGTACGGCTCCGGGTGCCGTGTTACTGAACTGTTGCCCGGTTGTTGCCGGATGAGGTGGCACCGTGCAACAGAAGGGACATAGTGTCCAGGAATGGCCGACGAAACCCCTTCGCCGTCCGACGCGCAGCGCAGCGCGCAGGACGCTCAGCCCCTCCCCGCCGAGCAGGTCCTCGGTGAGCCGCTCGTCGAGCTGCGCGACGTGAACAAGCACTTCGGCGAGCTCCACGTGCTGCGCGACATCAACCTCACGGTCCGGCGCGGCGAGGTGCTCGTCGTCATCGGACCGTCCGGCTCGGGCAAGTCGACCCTGTGCCGGGCGATCAACCGGCTCGAGACGATCGACTCGGGCGAGATCCTCGTCGACGGGGAGCCGCTGCCCGAGGAGGGCAAGGCGCTCGCACGCCTGCGCTCCGACGTCGGCATGGTCTTCCAGTCCTTCAACCTGTTCGCGCACAAGACGATCCTCGACAACGTGACGCTCGGGCCCGTCAAGGTGCGCCGCGAGCGGGGCAAGGACGCCAAGGAGCGCGCCCTGGCCCTCCTCGACCGGGTCGGCGTGAAGAACCAGGCGCAGAAGATGCCCGCGCAGCTCTCGGGCGGCCAGCAGCAGCGCGTGGCCATCGCCCGGGCACTCGCGATGAAGCCCAAGGTCATGCTGTTCGACGAGCCCACGTCGGCGCTCGACCCCGAGATGATCAACGAGGTACTCGACGTCATGGTCTCGCTCGCCAAGGAGGGCATGACCATGATCGTCGTCACCCACGAGATGGGCTTCGCCCGGAAGGCCGCCAACCGCGTCGTCTTCATGGCGGACGGCCAGATCGTCGAGGAGGCCCACCCCGAGGAGTTCTTCACCGCGCCGAAGAGCGAGCGCGCCCAGGACTTCCTCTCCAAGATCCTCACGCACTGAGCCCCGGACCGGGGACCTGACCACCGGAGACGCACCGGGCGGAGCAGCGAGGCGCCGCAACCGGACCGGTCCGGAGGACCCGACACCACGACCACGCACCGACCACCACGGACCGGGCCACCCGGCCCCCCACACCCGGCCGACCGACACGGCACACCGTCGTCGGACGGCCACCACTCACGAAGGGTAGGAACGATGCGCACACGACACGCAGGTGCTGCCACGCTGGCCGCTCTCACCGCGCTCACGCTCGCAGCGTGCGGCGGCGGCGACGTCGGCGGCGAGAGCACGACCACGGACTCCGAGCAGACCGCCGACGGCGGCGGCGAGACGGTCAAGATCGGCATCAAGTTCGACCAGCCCGGCCTGGGGTACCAGGACGGGTCGACCTACACGGGGTTCGACGTCGACGTCGCGACCTACGTGGCGGGCGAGCTCGGCTTCTCCGAGGACCAGATCGAGTGGGTCGAGGCTCCGTCCGCGCAGCGCGAGACGATGCTGCAGACCGGTCAGGTCGACATGATCTTCGCGACGTACTCCATCACGGACACGCGCAAGGAGACGGTCGCGTTCGCCGGCCCGTACTTCGTCGCCGGGCAGGACCTGCTCGTCGCCGAGGGCAACACCGACATCACCGGCCCCGAGTCGCTCGAGGGCAAGAACCTCTGCTCCGTCTCGGGCTCGACGTCCGCGCAGCGGATCAAGGACGAGTACGCCGCGGGCGTGCAGCTCCTCGAGCGCCCCGGGTACGCGGAGTGCGTCACGGCGCTCACCGCCGGCCAGGTCGACGCCGTCACGACCGACGACATCATCCTCGCGGGCCTCGCGGCGCAGCCGCAGAACAAGGGCAAGGTGAAGGTGGTCGGCGCCCCGTTCTCGACCGAGCGCTACGGCGTCGGCCTCCCCCAGGACAACGACGTCTGCGAGGACGTCAACGCCGCGATCGAGAAGATGATCGAGGACGGCTCCTGGGAGGAGTTCGTGAGCAAGAACACCGAGGGCACCGGGTACACGCCGAACGCGAGCGAGAACCCGCCGACGGTCGACGCCTGCGCCTGACCGTCCACGTCACGGGGGAGCGGCGCACCGCTGCGCCGCTACCCCGGCCGTCGGGTCCCTCGACGACCCGGCACGACCCCACCCGGAGGACAACGAACCGTGGGTGACTACCTCTCCCAGACCTGGGCGCTCGCCCAGGAGTACGACGTGCTCGGAGCGTTCTGGGTCAACATCCAGCTGACGTTCTGGGCAGCGATCCTGTCCCTCGTGCTCGGCACCGCGCTCGCGCTCATGCGTATCTCCCCCGTGCCGAGCCTGCGCTGGGCCGGCGCGACATACGTGAACCTCCTGCGGAACACGCCGCTGACGATCATCATGACGTTCATGGTCCTCGCGGTGTGGACCCAGCTGCAGATCAGCCTGTCCACGGACTTCGCCTCGAACTTCTTCCGGTTCGCGGTCATCGGCCTCGCCGTCTACCACGCCGCGTTCGTCTGCGAGGCGATCCGCTCGGGGGTGAACACCGTGCCGATCGGTCAGGCCGAGGCCGCGCGAGCCATCGGTCTGTCGTTCCTGCCGGCCGCGCGCCTGGTCATCCTGCCGCAGGCGTTCCGCGGCGCGATCGCCCCGCTCGGCAACACCCTCATCGCGCTGCTGAAGAACTCCACCGTGGCGGCGGCCGCGAGCGTCACGACCGAGACGTCGACCCTCATGAGGACCATGATCGAGTTCAACTCGAACTACATCTACGGGATCTTCCTCACGTTCGCGATCGGCTACGTCGTGCTGGTCATCCCCATCGGCCTGCTCACCACGTCCCTCTCCCAACGACTGGCGGTCCGCCGATGAGAACCCAGCAGTCCGTCCTCTTCGACGCCCCCGGCCCCCGCGCCCGGCGCGCCATCGCCGTCGGGAACGTGATCGGTGCCGTGGTCGTGCTCGGGATAGCGGCGCTCGTGCTGCTGGAGCTCGGGCGCAAGGGCCAGCTCTCGTGGGAGCAGTGGGGCCCCGTCTTCACGGCCAACGCGTGGGAGAACTACTTCCTTCCGGGCCTGCAGAACACGCTGCGTGCCGCCGGGTTCGCGATCGTCGGTGCCGTCGTCTTCGGGCTGGTCTTCGGCTCCGGCAGGCTCTCGCACGTGCGGGTCGTGCGCTGGGCGTGCGGTGTCGTGGTCGAGTTCTTCCGCGCCGTGCCGGTGCTGCTCATGATGATCTTCTTCTGGCTCCTGCTGGGCCTGCAGAAAGTCCCGGACGCCCCGTTCCTCGCGGTCGTGATCTCGCTCGTGCTCTACAACGGCTCGGTGATCGCCGAGCTCGTCCGGTCCGGCGTCGGCAACCTGCCGAAGGGGCAGGGGGAGGCCGGTCTGGCCATCGGGCTGACGCGCGGTCAGACGCTGCGGTCGATCCAGCTGCCGCAGGCGCTCATCGCCATGCTGCCCGCGCTCGTGTCGCAGCTCGTCGTCGTGCTCAAGGACACGGCGCTCGGCCAGATCATCACATACCCCGAGCTGCTGCGGGCCGCGCAGATCCTCGGCGTCGGCTTCGGGAACACCCTGCAGACGCTCACGGTCGCCGCGGTCATCTTCATCGTCATCAACTACGCCCTGACCACCCTGGCCCAGTGGCTCTCGCGCTTCCTCAGCGGGCGCACCGCGGGCGCCACGGCTGCCGGCCCGGGGATCGGCAACCCGACAGCCGTCGCGGGCGGTCCCGCGGACGAGGCGCCGGCCGTGTCCACCGCGCGCTGACGCGCCCGTCGCCCGCCCGGTCACGGGCGGGCGACGTGCCGCTGCCGCCGAGCGGTCCGCCGGTCCGCGACCGGGTCGGCGGGGCGGTCACTCCTCCGCGTCGAGCTCGCGCTGCACGATCTCGAAGGCCAGCCCGGGGCTGTACCCCTTGCGGGCGAGCGCGCCGACCGTCCGCCGCACGCGGACGTCGCGGTCGAGGCCGCGCGTCCTCGCGAGACGCGTCCGCGCGAGGGCCAGGGCGGCGTCCGCCTCGGAGTCGTCGTCGACCTGCTCGAGCGCGACCGCGCCGACCTCGCCGTCGATCCCCCGCCGGCGCAGCTCGGTCGAGATCGCGCGGCGGGACAGCCCACGCTCCGCGTGGCGCGTGCGGACGATCATCTCCGCGTACTGCGCGTCGTCGACGAGCCCGACCTCCTCGAAACGGTCGAGGATCGGGAGCACGACGTGCTCCGGGTAGCCCTTGCGCGCGAGCGACTGCGTGAGCTCCGCACGGCTCTTCGGCGCTGCGGTGAGGATGCGCAGGACGGTCTCGCGGGCACGCTCGGCGAGGTCGGCGTCGCTGATCTCGCCGCGCTCCACGAGCTCGTGCAGCGACGGGCGCGGGCGCCGCCCGGCCTTGCGGCCCGTGCGGCGCCCGTCGTCCTCCTCGGGCGGGTCGAGAGGCTCGACGCCCTCGCTCCCGTCCTGCTCGCCGATCAGAACGGCGACTTCTTCCCCTTGACGGCCGCGGCAGGTGCCTTCGCCGCGGCAGGCGCGGCGTCGGCCGCGACGGTCACGCCGGCGGCCGGGTCGGCCGGTGCGTCGACCTTGGCCCCGACGCCGAGCTTCTCCTTGATCTTCTTCTCGAGCTCGTTCGCGAGGTCGGGGTTGTCGCGCAGGAACGAGCGCGCGTTCTCCTTGCCCTGACCGAGCTGGTCGCCGCCGTAGGTGAACCACGACCCGGACTTGCGCACGAACCCGTGCTCCACGCCCATGTCGATGAGGCCACCCTCGCGAGAGATGCCGACCCCGTAGAGGATGTCGAACTCGGCCTGCTTGAACGGCGGGGCCATCTTGTTCTTGACGACCTTCACGCGGGTCCGGTTGCCGACCGCGTCGGTGCCCTCCTTGAGGGTCTCGATGCGGCGGATGTCGAGGCGGACCGAGGCGTAGAACTTCAGCGCCTTGCCACCGGTCGTCGTCTCCGGAGAGCCGAAGAACACGCCGATCTTCTCGCGGAGCTGGTTGATGAAGATCGCGGTGGTGCCGGACGCGCTGAGCGCACCGGTGATCTTGCGCAGCGCCTGCGACATGAGGCGGGCCTGGAGACCGACGTGGCTGTCGCCCATCTCGCCCTCGATCTCCGCCTTGGGCACGAGGGCCGCGACGGAGTCGATGACGATGATGTCGAGCGCGCCCGAGCGGATCAGCATGTCCGTGATCTCGAGCGCCTGCTCCCCCGTGTCCGGCTGGGAGACGAGGAGGGCGTCGGTGTCGACGCCGAGCTTCTTCGCGTACTCCGGGTCGAGGGCGTGCTCGGCGTCGATGAACGCGGCGATGCCCCCGGCGCGCTGGGCGCTGGCCACGGCGTGCAGCGCGACCGTCGTCTTTCCGGAGGACTCCGGGCCGTACACCTCGATGACGCGCCCGCGCGGCAGGCCACCGATGCCGAGCGCGATGTCGAGCGCGATGGAGCCCGTGGGGATGACCTCGACGGGGGCGCGGCCCTCCTCGCCGAGGCGCATGACGGAGCCCTTGCCGAAGCTCCGGTCGATCTGGGCGAGGGCTGCCTCGAGCGCCTTCTCGCGGTCTGCGGGTGCGGGCATGTCAGTCCACCTTCGGTTCGACGTCCATCAGTTCGTTGTGGCCCGACGTTACGGGCAGCCACCGACACGCGGTGCCGACGAGCCCCGGACCTGGGGACCGTCGTGCCGGACCGGCGTCCCGGGCCCGCCGGAGCGCGCCCTGTGCACAACTCTAGCCGAACACGTGTTCGATCACGGAACGCGCCCCGGCGTGTCCACGACCTCGCGGCTCACCCGTCGTCGTCCGCGGACCACGACCCGCCGGGCTTCAGCACGACGACCCGCGTCCCGGGGGACTCGCGCTGCACGGCGGCCTCGAACGCCGCGCCCGCGTGGTCCATCCAGCCGCGCGGCAGGTGCTGCCCCCCGGGCGCGTGCAGCGTGCCCCAGTGCACGGGGACCACGACACGCACCCCGACCTCGGCGCACACCCGCGCGGCCTGCGCCGGACCGAGGTGCCCGCCCGAGAGCCGCGGCCCCCACCCGCCGACGGGCACGAGGGCCACGTCCACCGGCCCGCCCGCGAGCGCCGGCAGGTGCACCATCCCGGGGTGGTGCTCGGTGTCGCCCGCCACCCACACGCGCAGGCCGTCGGGACCGGTCGTCCGCACGAGGTGGCCGTTCGCCGCGTTGGGCCGGTGCGGCATCGGCCGGTGCCCGTGCACCGCGGTGACGAGCCGCGTCTCGACCCCGGCCGCCGGCGGCCCCACGGCGTGCCACGCCTCGCCCAGGCCGACGCCGCGCAGCCCCTTGCTGCGCAGCCACCGCGCGTTGGCGGGCGCCGTGAGGACGGGCACGTCGCCGAGGAGCCGCAGCGACCGCAGCTCGGCGTGGTCGTGGTGGAGGTGGGACAGCAGGACGGCGTCGCTGCCGCGCCACACCGGGGCCGGCTGCGCCCCGCGCCGTCGGAGCATCCCGGCGTGCCGGTGCAGGAGCGGGTCCGTCACGAGCCGCGCCGTCGGCCCGCCGCGGGTCGCGGCGAGGTCGAGCACCGCGCTCGAGTGCCCGAGCCACGTCACGGTGACGCTCACGCGACGCTCCCCCGGCCCGGTGCCTCCTCGGCGACCGGCGGCCGCACCCCGAGGTCCCTGAGCCACGCGACGAGCCGGCGGTGCACCGCCTCCGCCCCGACGAGCATCGGCGTGCCGTCGACGTCCTCGAGCTCGTCGTCGGGCACCGCGAGGTGCGCCGGGTGCAGCAGCACCGCCTGGTTCTGCGCCCCGCCGAGACCGCCGTGCGACCCGACGAGGCCCTCGAACGCGTGCACCATCCCGACCTCGTCGACGCTCGAGATGAGCACGAGGTCCCCGGCGTCCTCCAGCCCGGCGACGCGCACGAGGTCCGCCGCCGCTCGCGACCCGAACGGCGCGAGCGGGTCCTCGCCCACGACCTCGCCCGTCAGCAGGTCGCGCGAGCCGCCCCGGCCGTGCGCCCGGACCTCCCCGCGCGGGCCGCGCTCCACGACGACGCCGACCGCGGGGTTCGCGACGAGCCCCGGGAGCAGCGCGGGCCACCGGGCCCGGATCTCGTCGCCCGTGAGGCGGCGCGGCGCGCGCGGGAACCACACCATCCCGAGGTTGCCCGACCCGACGACCGCGACCTCGGGCAGCTCGGGCAGGGCGGGTGTGGCGTCGGCGCGGCGCTCGGAGCGGTCCGGGCCCACGAGCATGCGGCCCGCGTCCGTGTCCTGAGCGCCCGGCTGCGCCGGGCGCAGCGCGTTGAGGGCCGTGTTCGCGGGGCCCCACGCCTCGCTGTCCGGGGCCGTCGCCCGACGCCGCCCCTCGCCCCGGGCGGACGCGGCGCCGTCCCGCGCGCCGCCGTCGTCGTCCGGGCGAGCCCCGTCGCCGGGCGGGTCGAGCGCCATGAGGCGTCGCATCTCGTCGAGGAAGGAGCGGCCGGTCACCTGCTCGAACGTCGCGCCGAGCGACTGCCCGTGGTCCGAGAGCACGACGACGTCGTAGCGCCGGGGCGCGACGGCCGCGACCTGCTCCCAGAGCCCGACGACGCGGTCCAGGCCCTCGAGCGCACGCAGCGACTCGGGCCGCAGCGGTCCGGCGTGGTGCGCGATCTCGTCGTAGTCCACGAGGTCGACGCAGACGACGGGCGCCCCGCGCACGAGCTGCTCCGCGACGAGCGTCGTGTTGAGGTCGCGGAGCACGACGTTCGTCACGGCGCGCAGCACCGGGTACCAGCCGAGGCGCGACACGCGCGGCTCCACGCCGCGCACGGCCTGCTGCCAGCCCTGGTACAGCTCCTTGAGCAGCTCGCCGAGCGCGACGACCACGGCGCGCACGAGGACGAACGGGCTCGCGAAGAAGTGCACGAACATCTGCCCGGGCCCCAGGCCCTCGCGCGCCCGGCTCATGACGAGCAGGCTCGTCGCCGCGTCGCCGGAGAACATCGTCGAGACGGCGACCCCGCCGCCCGCGAGCAGGCCGGCGCCGTCGCTCGTGCGCGCCTCGACCGCCGCCGCGTCCGCGGGCCGGTTCGTCACGACGAGCCGCCCCAGCGCGCGCGACCACCACCGGAAGGCGGGCACGTGCTCGGTCGACCCGTGCAGGAGGCCGACGGTCGAGGCGGGCGTCGTCGCGGGCACGCGGGCCCACCACGTCGTGAGGTGGTGGCTGCCGTCGCCGACCCACCGCGCGAGCGTCGGGGCGAGCCCCGCCTGGAGGGCGTAGTCGAGCGTGGGGCGCGCGACGCCGTCGAGCAGGACGACGAGCAGGCCCGCCGGGCGCTCCGCCCCGGCGCCCGCGGCGCCTCCCCGGGGCACCCCGGCCTGGCGCCGCGCGCGCCGGAGCAGGTCCCCGATCACGTACTCGTTGTCGCTCGCCCCGACGACCCAGCGCCCGAGCGCCATGAGCACGGCCGCGATGACGAGGACGGCGAGGACGTCGGTCCACGTCCCGCTCCGGAACCCCGGGAGGTAGGTGAGCGCCGCCCACGCGACCGCGACCTGGGCGACCACGCCCGAGACGAGAGCGCCGACGACGCCGGACCGGCGCGCGACCCCGCGCAGCACCGGGCGCAGCAGCGCGTCACCCACCGCCACCGCGAGCGCCGCCAGGACGAGCGACCAGGGGTTCGTCACCTCGACGCCGGGGACGACCCAGATCGCGAGCCCCAGCCCGGCCGCCGTCGAGACGAGCGACCAGGCCGCGCCGCGCACGTCGGCGGCGGTGAGGCGCAGCGTGGCGCGGCGGCCGCGGGCGGGAACGCTCATGCCGCCATCATCGCGGGGCACGACGGGGTGCGCCCCTCGACCGTCCCGGGCTGGGCCCCGGCTCCGGCCCGGTCAGGGGGAGGTCCGGTCAGGGGCAGGTCCGGTCAGCGGCGCGGCGGCGCCTGGCGGTGGTCGTCGTTCCCCCACCGCCGCGCGTCGGGCACGTCGAGCGCGTCGCACAGCGCGTGCCAGACGACGCGCGGCTCGACCCCGTCCTCGAGCGCCTGGGCGGCGGTCCGGTCGTCGAGCGCGGACAGCACCTGCTCCCGCACGTAGGCGCGGCCGAGGGCCGCGCCGAACACCTCGTCGACCAGCTCGGAGAACTCGCGGTAGCGCACGGACCAAGCCTTGCACGGATCCGCGGCCGCCCGGTCGCGCACCGGAGCGGGCGGGCGCGTGTGGGTGGGTACCCCCAGAATGGGCGCGTGACCTCGGACCCGCTCGCCCGCTTCGCCGCGCCCACGCGCGCGTGGTTCTCGGGCGCGTTCGACGCCCCGACCGCCGCGCAGGCCGGTGCGTGGGAGGCCGTGTCGAGCGACCGGCACGCGCTCGTGGTCGCCCCGACCGGCTCGGGCAAGACGCTCGCCGCGTTCCTCTGGTCGCTCGACCGGATCCTCGCCGCGCCCCCGGAGGAGGCCCCGGCACGCGAGGCGCGCTGCCGCGTCGTCTACGTCTCGCCGCTCAAGGCGCTCGCCGCGGACGTCGAGCGGAACCTGCGCTCGCCGCTCGCGGGCATCCGCCAGGCCGCGGTGCGGCTCGGGCTCGACGTGCCGGACGTCGTCGTCGGCACGCGCACCGGCGACACCCCCACGAGCGAGCGCCGCCGGCTCGCCACGCACCCGCCGGACATCCTCATCACGACGCCCGAGTCGCTGTTCCTCGTGCTGACGTCGCAGGCGCGCGCGGGGCTCGTGGGCGTCGAGACGGTGATCGTCGACGAGATCCACGCGGTGGCGGGGACCAAGCGGGGCGCCCACCTCGCCGTGTCGCTCGAGCGCCTGGACGCCCTGCTCGAGGCGCACGAGCGGCCTCCGGCGCAGCGCGTCGGCCTGTCGGCCACGGTCCGTCCGGTCGAGGCGGTCGCGACCTTCCTCGGCGGGCACCGGCCCGAGGCCGAGGGCGGGCGCGAGGTCGTCGTCGTGCAGCCGCCGTCGAGCAAGCGCATCGAGGTCGACGTCGTCGTGCCCGTCCCGGACCTCTCCGACCTCGGGACGGCCGCGCTCGTGCCCGACGCCGGGTCACGGTCCGACGGCGGTCTGCCGCCCCTGCCCCCGGGCGAGCGCGACCTCACGGGCCCGGCCACGTCGCGCCCGACGGGCGCTCCCGACGTCCGCCCGCCACGCCCGTCCGTCTGGCCGCACGTCGAGGAGCGCGTCGTCGACCTCGTCACCGACCACCGCTCGACGCTCGTCTTCACGAACTCGCGGCGCGGCGCGGAACGGCTCACCGCGCGCATGAACGAGCTGTGGGCCGAGCGGCAGGGCGAGGACGTGCTCGACCCGGGCACGGTCACCGCGGCGCAGGTGCAGGCGCAGTCGGGCGCAAGCTCGGGCGTCGAGCCGGTCATCGCCCGCGCGCACCACGGGTCGATGAGCCGGGCCGAGCGCACGCGCACGGAGACCGAGCTCAAGGACGGCCGCCTGCCCGCGGTCGTCGCGACGTCGAGCCTCGAGCTCGGCATCGACATGGGCGCGGTGGACCTCGTGGTGCAGGTCGGCGCGCCCCCCTCGGTCGCGTCGGGCCTGCAGCGGATCGGGCGGGCGGGCCACCAGGTGGGGGCGGTGTCGCACGGCGTCGTGTTCCCCACGCACCGGGGCGACCTCGTGCCGTCGGCGGTCGTCGCCGAGCGCATGCGCTCCGGCGGCATCGAAGAGCTCCACGTGCTCGCGAACCCGCTCGACGTCCTCGCCCAGCAGGTCGTGGCGATGGTCGCGGTCGACGAGTGGACGGTCGCGGAGCTCGCGACGCTCGTGCGGCGCAGCGAGCCCTACGCCCACCTCGGTGACGCGTCGCTGCACGCCGTCCTCGACATGCTCGCGGGCCGCTACCCGAGCGAGGACTTCGGCGAGCTGCGCGCACGGATCGTGTGGGACCGCGCGTCGGGCCGGCTGACCGGGCGGCCGGGCGCGCTGCGCCTCGCGGCGACGAGCGGCGGGACGATCCCCGACCGCGGGATGTACGGCGTGTTCCTCGCGACGGACGCGGGGACGGGGACCGTCGCGGGCGACCCGGACACCGCGGGCGGACGCGCCCCGCGCGGCGGCAAGCGCGTCGGCGAGCTCGACGAGGAGATGGTCTACGAGTCGCGCGTCGGCGACACGTTCACGCTCGGGTCGAGCACGTGGCGCATCGAGGACATCACGCCCGACCGCGTGCTCGTCACGCCCGCGCCGGGCATCCCCGGGCGGCTGCCGTTCTGGAAGGGCGACTCCCCCGGCCGCCCCGCCGAGCTCGGTCGGGCGCTCGGCGCGTGGGTGCGCGAGACGGACGCGCTCGCGGCCACCGACCCCGACGCGGCGGCCGACCGCCTGCGCACCGCCGGGCTCGACGCGTGGGCGAGCGACAACCTGCTGGCCTACCTGCGCGAGCAGCGCGACGCGACCGGGCGCGTCCCCGACGACCGCACGGTCGTCGTCGAGCGCTTCCGCGACGAGCTCGGCGACTGGCGCGTCGTGGTGCACTCGCCGTACGGAGCGAAGGTGCACGCGCCGTGGGCGCTCGTCCTCGCCGCGCGCCTGCGCGAGCGCTACGGGGTCGACGCCGCCGCGATGCACGCCGACGACGGCATCGTCCTGCGGCTCCCGGACACCGGGGACTCGTGGCTCGAGGGAGCGACCGACGGCTCGGGCGGCCTCGGCGGGGACGCGCCCGTCGTCGGCGTGGAGGACCTGCTCCTCGACCCGGACGACGTGCTCGACGCGGTGCGCGACGAGCTCGGCGGGTCGGTGATGTTCGCGTCGCGGTTCCGCGAGGCCGCCGCCCGCGCGCTCCTGCTGCCCCGGCGCCGTCCGGACCGGCGCCAGCCGCTGTGGCAGCAGCGCCAGCGCTCGGCCCAGCTCCTGTCGGTGGCGTCGGAGTACCCGGAGTTCCCGATCGTCCTCGAGGCCGCGCGCGAGTGCCTGCAGGACGACTTCGACGTCGCGGCGCTCACGGACCTCATGCGCGACCTCGCCGCCGGGCGCGTGCGCCTCGTCGAGGTGACGACCCCGACGCCGTCGCCCTTCGCCCAGTCCCTGCTGTTCGGGTACACGGCGCAGTTCCTGTACGACGGCGACGCCCCGCTCGCGGAGCGCCGCGCCGCCGCGCTGTCGCTCGACCCCACGCTCCTCGCCGAGCTGCTCGGCGGCGACGGCGTCGCGGCCCAGCTCGCCGACCTGCTCGACCCTGCCCAGATCGAGCGGACCGAGGCCGAGCTCGGCGCGCTCGCGCCCGAGCGGCAGGCGCGCCACACCGAGGACGTGTGGGACGTGCTGCGCCGGCTGGGCCCGCTCACCGAGGCCGAGGTCGCGGCGCGGACCCGCGAGGACGTGCGGGCCGACGTCGCGGCCTGGCTGCGCGAGCTCGAGGCGGCGCGCCGCATCATGCCCGTGCGGCTGGCGGGGGTCGCGCCCGAGCGTGCGCAGCAGTGGGCGGTCGTGGAGGACGCCGGCCGCCTGCGCGACGCGCTCGGCGTCGCGCTGCCCGTCGGCATCCCCGAGGTGTTCACCGAGCCCGTCCCCGACCCGCTGGGCGACCTCGTGCGCCGCCACGCGCGCACGCACGGCCCGTTCACCGCCGCCGACCTCGCGGCACGCCTCGGGCTGGGCGTCGCCGTCGTCGTGCAGACGCTCGAGCGGCTCGAGGCGGCCCGGCTCGTCGTGCGCGGCCGGCTCCGGCCCGAGGCGATCGGCGGCACGGGCGACGACTGGTGCGACGCCGAGGTGCTGCGCGTCCTGCGCCGCCGCTCGCTCGCCGCGCTGCGCGCCGAGGTGGAGCCCGTCCCCGCCGAGACGCTGGGCGTGTTCCTCCCGCGCTGGCAGGGCCTCGGCGCGCTGCGCGGCGTCGACGGGCTGCTGCGCGTCGTCGAGCAGCTCTCCGGAGCGGCCGTCCCCGCGTCGGCGCTCGAGACCCTCGTGCTCCCGGCGCGCGTGAGCGACTACACCCCGACGATGCTCGACGAGCTGACGACGACCGGCGAGGTCGTCTGGTGCGGGCACGCTCCGCTGCCCGGGTCGGGCGGCGGCGACGGTCTCGTCAGCCTGCACCTCGCCGAGTGGGCGCCGCTCACGCTGCCCGACCCGGGCCCGGCGCCCGAGACCGGCCTCCACGCCACGCTGCTCGACCTGCTCGAGGGCTCGGGCGGGTACTTCCTCCCGCGGCTGGCCGAGCGCGCCGGCGCGGAGACCGTCCCGACGCTCGAGGCGCTGTGGGACCTCGTGTGGTCGGGCCACGTGACGAACGACGGCCTCGGGTCGCTGCGCGCGCGGCTGGGCGCTGCCGGGGGGACCCACCGCGCGCCGCGCGCCCCGGCCCGGGCCCGGCCGCTCGCGCGCGGCCGGTTCGCGGGGCTGCGCCCACCGACGTCGCCCGAGACGGTGCTGCGCGGAGGTGCCGGGCGCTGGTCGGCGCTGCCTCCGCGCGAACCCGACCCGACACGCCGGGCACACGCGCTCGCCCGGGTCCTGCTCGACCGCCACGGCGTGCTCACCCGCGCCGTCGCGCCCGCCGAGGGCGTCGCCGGGTCGTTCCGCGCGGTGTACCGCGTGCTGAGCGAGCTGGAGGCCACGGGCGCGGCGCGGCGCGGGTACTTCGTCGAGCACCTCGGCGGCTCGCAGTTCGCGCTGCCGGGCGCGGTCGACCAGCTCCGGACCGACGCGCAGGACCGTGAGCGCGCGCTCGAGGCCGACGCGGCGGCGGGCGCGACCGACCCGTTCGCCCCGCTCCCCGACGCGCGGACGTCGCGCGGCGGTCCGCGTCCCGGCGCCGTGCTGCTCGCCGCGACGGACCCGGCGAACCCCTACGGTGCGGCGCTCCCCTGGCCCTCCCGCCCGGCGACCGGACCGGGCGCACCCGGCGCCGAGGGCACGACCGGCGAGGGCTCGCGCGGCCACCGCCCGGGCCGCAAGGCCGGTGCCGTCGTCGTGCTGAGCGACGGCGACCTCGCCCTCTACGTCGAGCGCGGCGGGCGGTCCGTGCTGTCCTTCGTGGACGGTCCGCGCCTCGCCGAGGCGAGCGCCGCGCTGGTCCGCGCGGTGCGGGCGGGCACGCTCGGGAAGATCGTGGTCCAGCGGGTCGACGGCGTGGAGGCGCTCGCCGGTGCGGGCACCACCGCGACCCCGGCGGACGACGCGGTGCGCGCGCTGCTCGACGCCGGCTTCCGCGCGACGCCGCGCGGCCTGCGGGCGGCCTGACGTGCGCCGGTCGTCGCACGCCTGCGGCCACGGAGGGCGGTCGCGTGCCCGAGGGTGACATCCTGCGTCTCGTCTCGGCCCGCCTCGACGAGGCGCTCAAGGACCGGGTGCTTGTCCGCTCGGACCTGCGGTGGCCGAGCGCGGCGGAGATCGACCTCGCCGGCCGGGTGGTCGTCGGGAACGCGGCCTACGGCAAGCACCTGTTCACGCGGTTCGACGACGGCCGGTCCCTGCACACGCACCTGCGCATGGAGGGGTCGTGGCGGCTCGCCCGGACGGGCACGCACGACGCGCGCGGGGCGGAGCCGAACGTGCGCGTGGTCCTCGCGAACGAGTGGTGGACGGCGGTCGGGAACCGGATCGGCATGCTGCACGTGCTGCGCACCGCGGACGAGCGGGTGATCGTCGGGCCCCTCGGCCCCGACGTGCTCGGCGACGACTTCCCGGAGACCGGCCTGCCGGAGGCGGTCGCACGGATGCGGGCCGACGACGCGGCGGGCGGGAGCGGCCCCCGGCACCGGCCGGAGCGGGCAACGACCGGCGTGCCCGTCGCGGAGGCCCTGCTCGACCAGCACCTCGTCGCCGGCATCGGCACGATCTACACGGCCGAGTCGCTCTTCGCCGAGCACGTCTACCCGTGGACGCCCGTCCGCGACGTCGAGGACCTCGAGGGCCTCCTGCTCACGGCGCGGGCGCTCATGCAGCGCACCGTCCGGCACGGGTTCGACCCGCGCGCGGGCGTCGTGCGGCACGTGCACGGGCGCACACGAAAGGCGTGCCACGTGTGCGGCACGCCTGTCGCGGAAGGTACGGCGAACGAGCCCCCGTACGACCGTCCGATCTTCTGGTGCCCGACCTGCCAGGCACCGCCCGCAGCGGGATGACGGCGGGCGTCGCTGCCCCCGCTCCCGGTGCGGCCGGTCCCGGCCCGACCGTCAGCCGACGGGCTGCAGGTCCTCGCGGCGTGCCGTGCCCTCGGGATGCTGGCGACCCAGCACAGCCGTCGCGAAGTCGGCCGGGATGGTGTCGGGGATCAGCAGACCCTCGGCGACGGCGACCCGGTCGCTGACCTCGCGCAGCACCAACGACATCGGGATGTCGAGCGCCTCGCAGATCGAGCCGAGGAGCTCCGACGACGCTTCCTTCTGACCGCGCTCGACCTCGCTGAGGTAGCCCAGCGAGACCCGTGCGGCGGAGGACACCTCTCGCAGGGTGCGCCCCTGTCGCTGGCGAGCGTCTCGCAGCACGTCCCCGATCTCTCGTCGAAGAACAATCATCTGGCGACCCCCTTCCGTGTCCCGTGCGCCCCCGGGAGCCGGAGAGGCCCCCACCTGGGTGCGCGAACTGCTCGTGCCGGTCTTCCTGTTCACTGCCCCGCGTGACGGGGTCGTCCTACCGTACCCCGCCCGCGGTCCGCTCACGTCGCCGGTGCCCCGTGCGGGACGGGCCGCAGGGGCGTTGTCCGTGCGTCCCACCGGTCGGTTGACGGTCCTGTTGGCGATCACGTGCTGTGCAACGTCCCGACGTGGGGCGTTGTTCCCGCACCGGGGCTCGCGGCCGGTCCCCCGCGGCACGTTCACGACCTCTCCACGACGCGTCCGGCCGGGCTCGCGCACGGCTTCCCCGCCCGACGCCCGCCGAGGATTTCACCCGACGGCGGGCGCCTCTCCGCCGCCGACGGTCGGCGGCCCGACGGCGGAGCGCGCGAGCGCCACCGCGGCGGCCACGGTCGCGGCGCGGACGGTCGCACGGTCGCCGTCGACGTGCAGCTCCCGCACGTCGGTGCCGCCCGGTCCGCTCACGGCGACGAAGACGGTGCCCGGCGCCCGGCCGTCCTGCGGGTCGGGGCCGGCGACGCCCGTGGTCGCGAGCCCGACGTCGGCCCCGAGCACGCCGCGCACGCGCTCGGCCATCTGGCGCGCGACCGCGGGATGCACGGCTCCGTGCGCGGCGAGCAGCTCGCCGTCGACGCCGAGGACCGCCTCCTTGAGGTCGGTCGCGTACGCGACGACAGCGCCCCGCAGCACGCGCGAGGCGCCGGGCACGTCGACGATCGTCGCGCTGAGCAGGCCGCCCGTGAGGGACTCGGCCGTCGCGAGGGTCCACCCCCGGGCTCCCAGCGCGTCGAGCAGGTCCACGACGTCGGGCCGGACGTCCGGCCCGGTGGCCGACGACGTCCCCGCCGGGACCGCGGCGGCGGTCATGAGACGGAGGCGCCGTCCGCGCTCGGACCGCGCTCGACGACCCGGGCCGCGCGCACCGCGTCGCGGCGCAGGCGCCAGCCCTGGTACGCGTACTCCAGCCCGGTCACGACCGTGACGAGGATGGCCGCGGCGAGCACGACCCACGCGACGACGCCGACGAACGCCGGCAGGTGCGCCAGCGGGAGCACGAAGAGCGTGATCGCGACGGTCTGGAGCACGGTCTTGAGCTTCCCGCCGCGCGACGCGGGCATGACCGCGTACTTGAGGACGGCGAACCGGAGGAGCGTGACGCCCAGCTCGCGCGCGAGCACGACCACGGGGACCCACCAGGGCAGCTCGCCGAGCGGCCACGCGAGCAGCACGAGCGCGGTGCCCACGAGCAGCTTGTCCGCGATCGGGTCGAGGAGCTTGCCCAGGTCCGTGACGAGGTCGTAGCGCCGTGCGAGGTAGCCGTCGAGGCGGTCCGACGTCGCGGCGAGGACGAAGATGCCCGTCGCGACGAGGCGCCACGTGACGGACTCCCCGCCGTCGACGAGGAGCGCCCACGCGAAGAACGGGACGAGCAGGATCCTCGCCATGGTGACGAGGTTCGCGGAGTTCCACGGCGAGGGGACGGCGTTGACCACGTCACCAGCCTAGGGGGTCGTCCGGGGTGCGCCGACCGTCGACGGCGCCACCGGCCGCCCGGGTCACCGCCAGCCCGACTCCACGTCGGCGCCGTCGTGGTACTCCGTCGCGACCGGGGGCATGTGCCCGTCGGTGCCCTCGCCGTAGTCGTGGCCGCCGCTCGCGGGTGCGGGGGCCGCGGCGGGCGCCTGGCCGTCGAAGACGTCCTGCGCGGGCTCGCCCCGGATGAGCGCGAGCGCCGAGGGCAGCTCCTCGGGCGTGACGAGCACGTCCCGGGCCTTGGACCCCTCGGACGGCCCGACGATCTCGCGCGACTCCAGGAGGTCCATGAGGCGCCCCGCCTTGGCGAAGCCGACGCGCAGCTTGCGCTGGAGCATCGACGTGGAGCCGAACTGCGACGTCACCACGAGCTCGGCCGCCTGGAGCAGCAGGTCGAGGTCGTCGCCGATGTCCTCGTCGATCTGCTTCTTCGTGGCCGCCTGCGTGACGTCCTCGCGGTAGACCGGCTTGAGCTGGCTCTTCACGTGCTCGACGACGGCGTGCACCTCGGACTCCGAGACCCACGCGCCCTGCACGCGCATGGGCTTGGCCGCACCCATGGGCAGGAACAGCGCGTCACCCTGGCCGATGAGCTTCTCCGCGCCGGGCTGGTCGAGCACGACGCGCGAGTCCGCGAGGGACGACGTCGCGAACGCGAGCCGCGAGGGCACGTTCGCCTTGATGAGGCCCGTGACGACGTCGACCGACGGGCGCTGCGTCGCGAGCACCAGGTGGATGCCCGCCGCGCGCGCGAGCTGCGTGATGCGCTGGATCGACGCCTCGACGTCGCGCGGCGCGACCATCATGAGGTCCGCGAGCTCGTCGACGACGACCAGCAGGTACGGGTACGTCGCGATCTTGCGCTCGGAGCCGGGCAGCGGCTTGACCTTGCCGGCCCGGACGGCGGCGTTGAAGTCGTCGATGTGCTTGAACCCGAACGCGGCGAGGTCGTCGTAGCGGGCGTCCATCTCGCGGACGACCCAGTCGAGCGCCTCCGCGGCCTTCTTCGGGTTCGTGATGATGGGCGTGATGAGGTGCGGGATGCCCTCGTAGATCGTCAGCTCGACGCGCTTGGGGTCCACGAGCACGAGCCGCACCTGCTCCGGCGTCGAGCGCATGAGGATCGACGTGATCATGGAGTTGATGAAGCTCGACTTGCCGGCGCCCGTCGCGCCCGCGACGAGGATGTGCGGCATCTTCGCGAGGTTCGCGACGACGTAGCCGCCCTCGACGTCCTTGCCCACGCCCATGACCATCGGGTGCTCGGTGCGCCGCGCGGCCGACGACCGCAGCACGTCGCCGAGCACGACCGTCTCGCGGTCCGTGTTGGGGATCTCGATGCCGATCGCGGACTTGCCGGGGATCGGCGCGAGGATGCGCACGTCGGCGCTCGCGACCGCGTACGCGATGTTGTTGGACAGCGACGTGATGCGCTCGACCTTGACCTTGGGCCCGACCTCGACCTCGTAGCGCGTGACCGTGGGCCCGCGGGTGAACCCGGTGACCTTCGCGTCGACCTCGAACTGCTCGAACGTCTGGGTGAGCGCCTCGACCACGCGGTCGTTCGCGGCCGAGCGCACCTTGTGCGGCGCGCCCTTGACGAGCGCGTCCTCGTCCGGGAGCAGGTAGACGGTGTCGCCCTCGAGCATGGGCTGCACACCCCGCGGCATGGGACCGGGCGGGGGCGGCGGCACGCTGCCGGCGCCGTCCTCCGGGGAGGGCGCGACGGCGCCCATCGCGGCCGCCGCCGTGTCCTGCGCGGTCCCCTGCCCGACGGCGGGGACCACCTCCGTCGCGGCGGTGCCGGCGCCCGGGTCCTCCGCGCGACGCTTCTTCCCCCGGCCGCGCGGCGCGTCGTCCTCGTAGTCGAGGAACGCGGCCGTCTCGAACGCCTCGTCGCCGGAGAAGCCGCCCTCGGGCTTCTCGATCTCCGCCGCCTCCGCCGCGCGCTGCGCCTTGGTGCGCCGCGGCTTGCGGGGTCGGCGACCCGCCGGGGGCTCGCTGCCATCGTGGCGCGAGACGCCCTCCGCGAGCGGGAGCCCGTCGGCGTCGAGCCCGTCGTCCTCGGCGCGGTGGTTGCCGGTGAGCACGTCGTAGAGGCCGCGCAGCCGGCTCGGGATGCGGTGCACGGGCGTCGCGGTCACGACCAGCAGCCCGAAGAACCCGAGGAGCAGGAAGATCGGGACGGCGAACCACGGCGTCAGACCGGCGGTGACCGGCGTGGCTGCCAGGTAGCCGACGATGCCGCCCGCGTCCTGCACCGCCGCGAACCCGTCCCGCGGCGCGGGCAGGTCCTCCGAGATGTGCACGAGGGAGCACACGGACACGACGATGAGCGTGAGCCCGATCGCGACGCGCGAGTTCGCCTGGGCGCGCTCGGGGTGCCGCATGATGCGCACCGCGAGCCAGAGCAGCAGGACGGGGACCGCGACGCCCGCGAGGCCGAACGTCCCCGCGACGACGCCGTGGACGACCTTGCCGAACGTGCCCTGGATGCCCCACCACTCGCGCGCCGCGACGACGACCGCGAGGGCGATGAGGGTGAACGCGACGCCGTCGCGCCGGTGTGCCGGGTCCAGCTCTCTTGCTCCTCTTCCGATGGTGCGCACGAGCGATCCCACGCCGTGCGCGGCGCCGAGCCAGACCCCCCGCACCGCGCGGACGGGCCACGGCGGCCCCGCCGCCGGGCGACGCGCCGGGCGGCGCGCGCTCGAGGAGGAGGACCGTCCGCGACCGGTGCCGGCGCGCGACGTGCCGCGGGCCGAGGACGAACCGCCGCGCGCCGCGGTGCGGGGCGCTGGTGTGCGGTTGCTCGCGGTCCGACGTGCCTGCGGGGACGTGCGGGTCGCCATAGTGGTCCTAACCTACCTGCGAGGGACGACGGCGCCGGGGACCCCGGGGCGCGTGTCCCCGCCGGACCGGGGCCCGGGCAGGTCTCGCCGCCCCGGTCCCACGAGGACGAGCGGAGGACCGATGGACGAGCCCGCAGGGTCGCAGCGCGCGGACGGCGACGCGACGACGGACGCCGCTTCCCCGTGCCCGCGCGACCTCGTCGAGGTCCGCCCGGGGGTCTGGGTGGCCGCCGCGACGATCTGGACGACGACGTCGACGGTCGTGGTCGCCCCGGGCGGGGAGGCGCTCGTCGTCGACCCCGCCGTCACGGTCGAGGAGGTCGAGGCGCTCGCCGCGGCCGTGCACGGGCAGGGCTGGCGCGTGACCGCCGGGTTCGCGACGCACCCGCACTGGGACCACGTGCTGTGGTCCCGTTCCCTGGGCGACGCACCACGCTACGCCACGGCCCGCGGCGCCGACGCGGCCCGGTCGCGGGGAACGGACCTGGTCGCCGCGGCCGACGCCGCGGCACCCGGCCACGACCCGGCGCTCGTCGGCGCGCTCACCCCGCTCCCCCGCGGCGCACGACGGCTGCCCTGGCCGACCGGCAGGACGGCCGACGGAGGGCCCGCCGCGCAGGCCGACGAGCAGCCCCGCGAGCCGGCCGGCGCCGTCGTGGTCGAGCACGACGCCCACGCGCCGGGGCACGCGGCGCTCGTCGTGCACGGTGTGCTGCTCGCCGGCGACATGCTCTCGGACGTGGAGGTGCCGCTCGTCGACACCGGGTCGCGCGACCCGGTGCGCACGTACCGCGGCGCGCTCGACGCGCTCGAGCTCGCGGCGCGCGACGTCGACGCCCTCGTCCCGGGCCACGGGAGCCCGGCGGTCGGTCGGGCCGCCGTCGCCGCGCGCTTCGCGGCCGACCGCGCCTACCTCGACGCGCTGGAGCACGCGGTCACGCACACGGACGCCGTGGTGGCCGACGACCGGCTCACCGGCTACGTCGCGACGTGGCACGACGAGCAGCTCGCCGCGCTGCGCGCACGCTGAGGCCGCCTGGGCGGTCGTGCCCGGATCGCGGAGCCGCGGTCCGACGGCACGAGGCCTCCTGGACCTGCCGCGCTCCGCGCTCAGTCGTCGAGCCCGAGCTCGACCGACCGGGCGAGCGCCGCGTCGAGGGCCTGCTCGTCGGTGACGAGGCGGTGCAGGTGCCGCGCCGCGACGTGCAGGGCGTCGAGGTCGGAGCCGTAGACGCTCACCATGCCACCCTCGGGGTCGAACCCGACGGCGCCCAGCACGTCCGGCTCGTGGTCGGTCAGCGTGGCCTGGAGCGCGCCGGAGAAGTCGTCGCCCGAACCCTCGACGCCGTGCCGCTCGAGCGCACCCCGGTGATGGTGCCACTCCGGCCCGCCGGGCGAGTAGATGATGCTCCACCCCTGGGCCAGCGTGACGAGACGGACGGGGTCGAGCGGGACGAAGTCCTCGGCGGTGGTCATGGAGGAACGGTAGCGAGAGCCACCCACGTCAGGGCCCCGGATCGGTCAGCCGAGGAAGAGGCCGACGGCGAGGGTCACGACGCCCGCCGCGAGGACGACGGCCCCCGCGGGCAGCAGCGCGACGGCCCGGTTCGGCGTCTCGCGACCGGGGCCGACGGCCGACAGGAAGAAGCCGGCCGGGAGCAGGATCGCCGCGACGAGCACGCCGGTCGCCGCGAGCCATCGCCAGAGGCCGACGAGGCCCGTGGCCTCCGTGAGGAGCAGGCACACCAGGCCGAGGATGACGAGCACCCCTGCGTGCGCGTGCCCGGCGCGGAAGAACGACGTCTGGAACGCGGTGGCCGGGACCCGCCGTGTCACGACCCGGACGAGGAAGACCCCGCCGGACTCGATGCCGACGACGGTGAGGAGGACGATGCCGGCGGTGAGCCGGGCGGCGTCGGTGAGCTCGAGCACGGGACCTCCAGAGGGGCGGCGCGAGAACTCGCGCACCGGTTTGCAAACACTGTTATAGAACAACGTTCGCAATCACTCGTCAAGACCCCTAGACTCGGCGCGTGGCACGACCCCGCCTGCACGACGACGCCCTGCGCGACCGCCTCCTCGACGTGGCGTCGCGCGCCGTCTCCATGCACGGGGAGGCAGCCGTGACGGTCCGGTCGGTCGCGACCGAGGCCGGGACGAGCGCATCGGCGGTGTACGCGCTCTTCGGCAGCCGCGACGAGCTCGTCGCCGCCGTCTCCGCGGAGGGCTTCCGACGCTTCGCCGCACGCCTCGCGAGGGTCCCCCGTACCGACGACCCTGCCTCCGATCTGGCAGCCCTCGGACGGGCGTACCGCGACTTCGCGCTCGCGGACCCGCACTTCTACGCCGTGATGTTCGCGCGCGGCGTCCGCCCCGGGCCCGACCGGCCCGAGGCGGTCGAGGAGCCCACGTTCCGTGTGCTGCGCGACGCCGTCGCGCGCCTCGTCCCGGAGGACGCGGGTGCCGCCGACGTCGCGCTCGGTCTGTGGGGGCTCGTGCACGGCCTGGTCTCGCTCGAGCTCGCGGGCCTCGTGCCCGGCGGGGACGACGCCCGCGCGGCGCGCTACGCCGCGACGCTCGCCGCCGTCGGCCCGGGGCTCGTGCGGCGCGGCGCGGCGTCGTAGCCCCGGGGACGCCGGCCCGCCCGCCCGTCCCCGGCGAGGGCCCGTGCGGTCACCGGGCGTCGGCACCCACCGCGGCGCGCTGGCCCGCGGTGATCTCCCGGACGGTGCGCACCCACAGGACGAGCGCGACGACGAGGCCCGCGGTGCCCACCGTCTCCGCGACGGGCAGCAGCGCGAACGTCCCGGCCGCACCGGTCGAGGAGAGCGTCGTCAGCTGGGTGGCGACGTTCGTGGCGACGCTCCACAGCAGCCACCCGGCCCACCACCACCCGAGGCCGGGACGCGGGACGACGACGGTCGCGGCGCGCACGTCGCGCACGACCTGGTAGGGGAACCAGAACGCGACGACCGGCACGATCCACCCGAGCCAGACCCACACCCGGCTGCGCGCGTGCCCGCGCGCGGGCGACACGGCCTCGGCCAGCACGCGGCTCTGCCAGAGCCACAGGCACGTCACGACCGCCGCCGCGAGCTGCACGGGAAGGAGCAGCAGGCCGACGGCGTCGTACCCGGTGAGGACCTCGGCGCTCGGGGTGCCGGCGCGCGCGGCGCGCTCGAACTCCTCGGCCGCGCCGAACGACGTGAGCCAGGCCAGCACCTGCACGGCGGTGACAGCGACCGCGAGCGCGATCGTGGCCGTCGCGAGGCCCCCGGGGACGGGCGGTCGCGGGACGTAGCCGTACCCGCCGCCGTACGCGCCGTAGACCGGCGGCGTCGGCTGCCCGTACACGGGCGCGGAGGGCGGCATCTGGCCGGACGCGCCGGGGTGCGGGGGTGCCGCCTGCCCGTACGCGGGGACGGGCGCGGTGCCGTACGCGCCGTACTGCGGTACCGGCCGGCCCGGCGCCGGAGGCTGTCCGGGGACGGGGCCGCCGGGCTGTCCGTAGGGCGGGACCCCGGAGGGGTCGTGGTGCGTCAAGGGTGCCTCCTGCGCTGGTCGGGGCGCCAGCATACTGGCGCCCCGACCTGGGCGGAGACCGGTCCGACGCCGGTCGCGGAGGCTACGCCTCGACGACGACCGGGACGATCATCGGACGACGGCGCAGGCGGTTCGAGACCCACCGGCCGATGACGCGGCGCATGACCTGCTGGAGCTGGTGCGTGTCCGTCGCGCCGCCGGCGATCGCGTCCTCGAGCGCCTTGACGACCTCGGGCTGGATGTCCTGGAACACCTTGTCGTCCTCGGCGAAACCGCGCGCGAGGATCTGCGGCCCCGCGAGGACCTTGCCCGTCGCGGAGTCGACGACGGCGAACACGGAGACGAAGCCCTCCTCGCCGAGGATGCGGCGGTCCTTGAGCTCGGCGTCCGTGATCTCGCCGACGCTCGACCCGTCGACGTACACGTACCCGCACGGCACGGCACCCACGACGGACGCGCGCCCGTCGACGAGGTCGACGACGACGCCGTCCTCGGCGAGCACGACGCGGTCGGCCGGCACGCCCGTGCGGACCGCGAGCGCCCCGTTGGCGACGAGGTGACGGACCTCGCCGTGCACCGGCATGACGTTCTTGGGCTTGAGCACGTTGTAGCAGTAGAGGAGCTCGCCCGCGCTCGCGTGGCCGGACACGTGCACCTTGGCGTTGCCGCCGTGGACGACGCGCGCGCCGAGGCGCGTGAGGCCGTTGATGATGCGGAAGACGGCGTTCTCGTTGCCCGGGATGAGCGACGACGCGAGGATGACCGTGTCGCCGTGGCCGACCTGGACCTTGTGGTCGCCGTTCGCCATGCGCGACAGGGCGGCCATCGGCTCGCCCTGCGACCCCGTGCACATGAGCACGATCTCGTCGTCGCGCAGCGAGTCGACCTTCTTGAGGTCGATGAGCACGCCCTCGGGCACGTGGAGGTACCCGAGCTCGGACGCGATCGTCATGTTGCGGACCATCGAGCGCCCGACGAGCGCGACGCGGCGGCCGTGGTGGTGCGCGGCGTTGAGGACCTGCTGCACGCGGTGCACGTGCGACGAGAACGACGCGACGATGATGCGCTTCTCGGAAGCCGCGAAGACGTTGTCGAGCACCGGGCCGATCTCGACCTCGGGCGTGACGAAGCCGGGGACCTCGGCGTTGGTCGAGTCCACCATGAACAGGTCGACGCCCTGCTCGCCGAGGCGCCCGAACGCCCGCAGGTCGGTGATGCGCCCGTCGAGCGGGAGCTGGTCCATCTTGAAGTCGCCCGTGTGCAGCACGGTCCCGGCGCCGGTCGTCACCGCGACCGCGAGCGCGTCGGGGATCGAGTGGTTCACGGCGACGAACTCGCAGCAGAACACGCCGAGCTGCTCGACCTGCCCCTCCTTGACCGCGAGGGTCACGGGCGAGATGCGGTGCTCCTTGAGCTTCGCCTCGACGAACGCGAGCGTGAGCTGCGACCCGACGAGCGGGATGTCGCGGCGCAGCCGCAGCAGGTACGGCACGGCGCCGATGTGGTCCTCGTGGCCGTGGGTGAGGACGATCGCCTCGATGTCGTCCAGCCGGTCCGCGATGTAGTCGAAGTCCGGGAGGATGAGGTCGACGCCGGGCTGGTTGTCCTCGGGGAAGAGGACGCCGCAGTCGATGACGAGCAGGCGCCCGTCGTACTCGAGGACGGCCATGTTGCGGCCGACCTCACCGAGACCGCCGAGGGCGACGATGCGCAGCCCTCCGGAGGGGAGCTCGGGAGGCAGGGAGAGTTCGGGGTGGGGATGGCTCACGGGGCCTCCTGTCGTGGCTGAGCCTGGGGGTTTCGAGGGCTCCTGCCCTCGCTAGCTCGTGGGTGCGGCAGCGCCTGCCGCGGTGGGCACGCCGCCGAGCACGCCCGCGGCGGCGAGGGCGTCGCGCACGAGCGCGACGTCGTCCTCGGTCGCCGCGACGTTCGGCAGGCGCAGGAAACGGTTGTCGGTGACGCCGAGCAGCTCGACGGCGGCCTTGGCCATGACGGCCTGGAAGCCGGCACCGTTGAGCGCGTCGATGATGGGCGTCGTGGTGAGGAACACCTCGAGCGCGCCCGCCGGGTCGCCGGCGTCGAACCGGCGCACGACCTCCGCGAACTGCGGCGCGACGGCGTGCGCCGACACGGAGACGATACCCGCGGCGCCGTGCGCGAGGAACGGCAGCAGCAGGCCGTCGTCGCCGCTGTAGAACGCGAGGCCGGTCGAGGCGGCGAGCTTCGCGGCGGCGTACACGTCGCCCGTCGCGTCCTTGCTCGCCACGACCCGCTCGTGCGCCGCGAGGCGCGCGTACGTGTCGGGGGCCACGCGCACGCCGGTGCGGCCGGGGACGTCGTACAGCATGACGGGGAGGTCGGCCGCCTCGGCGATCGCCACGACGTGCCGGTAGACGCCCTCCTGGCTGGGGCGCGAGTAGTACGGGGTGACGACGAGGAGCCCGTCCGCCCCGGCCTCGGCGGCCTGCTCGGCCATGCGCAGCGCGTGGTCGGTGTCGTTGGACCCGGCGCCCGCGAGGACGGCGGCGCGGTCGCCGACCGCCTCGACGACGGCGCGCACGAGGTCCTGCTTCTCGGGGGCGTGGGTCGTGGGCGACTCGCCCGTCGTGCCGCTCAGCACGAGGCCGTCGTTACCGTCGTCCACCAGGCGCTTCGCGAGCCGGGCCGCCGCCTCGAGGTCGACGGCGCCGTCGGGCGTCATCGGGGTGACCATGGCCGTGAGGACGGCACCGAACGGGCGCGCGGGGGTGGCGGGAAGGACCATGTGCACAAACTACCGTGCGGCGGGTCGTCGCACCGCGCCCGTCCGGCAGCGGCCGGACGCCGTCCGGGGCACAGGCCGGCGCTCGCCCGGGTGCGTCCCCGCGACCCCCAGGGCGATACTCGGAGCATGTCCCGCCCCGCCTCGACGTCGAACCTCTCCCCCGCGCTCGTCGCCCACGTGCCCACCGGGCTCCTCGTGGACGGCCACTGGGGTCCTGCCGAGGGCGGGCGGACCTTCGAGGTCGAGGACCCGGCGACCGAGGAGTCGCTGTTCGACGTCGCGGACGCGAGCCCGGCGGACGCGCTGCGCGCGCTCGACGCCGCGCACCGGGCGGCGCCCGCGTGGCGCGCGACTCCCCCGCGGGAGCGGGGCGAGGTGCTGCGCGCCGTCTACGACCGGGTGGTCGCGCGGGCCGACGACGTGGCCGCGCTCATCACGGCCGAGTGCGGCAAGCCGCTCGCGGAGGCGCGCGCCGAGGTGCTCTACGGCGCCGACTTCCTGCGCTGGTACGCGGAGCAGGCGGTGCGCGCCGAGGGGCTCGCGCGGACCGCGCCCGCGGGCGGCAACCGCCAGCTCGTCTTCCGCCGGCCCGTCGGGCCCGCGCTGCTCGTCACGCCCTGGAACTTCCCCATCGCCATGGCGACGCGCAAGATCGGCCCGGCGCTGGCCGCCGGGTGCACGGTCGTCGTCAAGCCCGCGCGGCTCACCCCGCTCACGACGGCCCTCGTCGCCGAGGTGATCCGCTCCGAGCTCGCCGACCGCGGGCTGCCCACGGGCGTCGTCAACGTCGTCCCCTCGTCGCGCGCCGCCGACGTCACCGAGCCGCTCCTCGCGGACGAGCGCCTGCGCAAGCTGTCGTTCACCGGCTCGACGCCCGTCGGGCGCACGCTGCTCGAGAAGGCGTCCGCCCAGGTGCTGCGCACCTCGATGGAGCTCGGCGGCAACGCCCCGTTCCTCGTCTTCGCGGACGCCGACCTCGACGCGGCGGTCGAGGGCGCCGTCGTCGCGAAGCTCCGCAACGCGGGGCAGTCGTGCGTGGCGGCGAACCGCTTCCTCGTGCACGACGCCGTCGCGCGCGAGTTCGCCCAGCGCCTCGCCGCCGCGTTCGCCGACCTGCGGGTCGGGCCGGGTGCCCAGGACGGGACGCAGGTCGGGCCGCTCATCGAGGCGAAGGCCGTCGACAAGGTCGCCGAGCTCGTCGACGCGGCGGCCGACGGCGGGGCCCAGGTGCTCACCGGCGCGGAGCGGCCCCGCTCCCCCGGGTACTTCTACTCCCCCACGGTCCTGTCGGGCGTCGACCCGGACGCGCGCGTCGTCACCGAGGAGATCTTCGGTCCGGTGGCGCCCGTCGTCGCGTTCGGCGACGACGACGAGGGCATCGCGCTCGCGAACGCGACCGAGTACGGGCTCGCGGCCTACGCGTACACGACGTCGCTCGACCGGGCCGTGCGCGTCTCCGAGGAGGTCGAGGCCGGGATGATCGGCGTCAACCGCGGCCTCGTCTCCGACGCGAGCGCCCCGTTCGGCGGGCTCAAGCAGTCCGGTCTCGGCCGCGAGGGCGGCGAGGCCGGCCTCGAGGAGTACCTGGAGACGGTCTACGTCGCCCTCTGACGTCGGCCCGCCGCCGACCCACCCCGCCGCCGAGCACGGGGTCCGCGACCGGGATCGGCCGATCCTGGTCGCGGACCCCGTGGTCGACGAGCGGGACGCGGGGGCCTCACGTGGCGTTGGTACCCTGACGCCCCGGTGACGACCGGTGACCGGTGCTGCGCGCGCCGAGCCGTCGTCCCCGTCCGCCGTCACCGACTCCCGGAGAGCCCACGCCCGTGCCCTCGACGCCCGCGTTGACCACCAGCCCGACCGTCCCCTCGCCCAGCGCCCGCGTCACCACCGTCGGGTACATGATCTTCGCGTCGCGCTGGCTCCAGGCGCCGCTCTACTTCGGCCTCATCGTGGCCCAGGTCGTCTACGTGTGGCAGTTCCTCAAGGAGCTGTGGCTGCTCGTCGTGGGCGGTTTCACCGGCCGCGCGACGGACCACGCGACGCACGAGGTGGTCGACTTCGGCGCCGAGGAGATCATGCTCGCGGTGCTCGGGCTCGTGGACGTCGTCATGATCTCCAACCTGCTCATCATGGTCATCGTGGGCGGCTACGAGACGTTCGTCTCGCGCATCCGGCTCGAGGGGCACCCCGACCAGCCCGAGTGGCTGAGCCACGTCAACGCGAACGTGCTCAAGACGAAGCTCGCGATGTCCATCGTCGGGATCTCCTCGATCCACCTGCTGCGCACCTTCATCGACAGCGGCCGGTACACGCCGACGCAGCTCATGTGGCAGACGCTCATCCACCTCGCCTTCGTCCTCTCGGCGCTCGCCCTCGCGCTCATCGACCGCATGTCCCTCACCGCGCACCAGCGCGCGGCGAACGCCGCCGCCGCGGGCGAGGGCCCGGCCGACCCGCACGCATGAGCCGGCCCGACGACGTCCCGCGCCCCGGCGCCGACCCCGCGCCCGGTGCTCCGCGCGCGGACGGCGCCGAGGTGCCGGACGTCGTCGTGGTGCCGGACGTCGTCGAGCACGTGGTCGAGCAGGCCGTCGAGGACGAGGTCCGCGCCGCGGTCCGCCAGGCCGTGTCGGTCTCCGTCGCGACGGGCCTGTACGGCATCTCCTTCGGCGCGCTCTCGGTCGTCGCAGGTCTCGACGTGGCGCAGACCATGGCGCTGAGCCTGCTCATGTTCTCGGGCGGCTCGCAGTTCGCGCTCATCGGCGTCGTGGGTGCCGGGGGCGCGCCGGTCGCCGCGATCACCACCGCGGGCTTCCTGGGCGTCCGCAACGCGCTCTACGGCGCGCAGCTCGGCCCGCTGCTCGCGCTGCGCTCGTGGCACAAGGTCGTCGCGGCGCAGTTCACGATCGACGAGTCGACCGCCGTCGCGACCGCGCAACGGTCCCGGCGCGCCGTCCGGGCGGGGTTCTGGTGGACGGGCGTCGGCATCTTCGTCCTCTGGAACGCGATGACGCTCGTCGGGGCGCTCGCGGGCGACGCGCTCGGCGACCCGCGCGCGTGGGGGCTCGACGCCGCCGCGGCGGCCGCGTTCCTCGGCCTCCTGTGGCCTCGTCTCGCGACGCGGGCGATGCAGCTCACCGCGGCCGCGGCGGTCGTCGTCGCGGCGGCGCTCGTCCCGGTCGCGCCGGGCGGCGTGCCGGTGCTCGCGGCGGCCGCCGTCGCCGTCGTCATCGGTCAGGTCGACGCGCGGCGCCGACGGGCGGCCGACCGTGCGGGGGCCGTGCGCGGTCCCCGCGGAGAGGAGCCCTCATGACCTCGGCCACCGTCTGGGTCGTCGTGCTCACCGCGTCCGCGGTGTGCTTCGCGCTCAAGCTGGCGGGCCACCTCGTGCCCGAGCACTGGCTCGCCGACGAGCGCGTCGCGCGCACCGCCGCGCTCGTGACGGCCGCGCTCCTCGCGGCGCTCGTCACGGTGCAGACCGTCGGCGACGGGCAGGCCCTCGTCGTCGACGCGCGGCTGCCCGCGCTGGGCGTCGCGGCCCTCGCGCTCGCGCTGCGCGCGCCGTTCATCGTCGTCGTGGTCCTCGCCGCGGTCACGGCCGCGGGCCTGCGCGCGCTCGGCTGGGGCTGAGACCGTCCCGGCGCCCGGCCGGGTCTCGTAGGGTGAACCCGTGAGCCTCTTCCGCGAGACCGCCGACGTCTCCGTCCGCCCTGCCGTGCCCGGCGACGACGTCGCGATGACCGCGATCCAGGTCGGAGCGTGGCGCTCCTCGCACGCCGACGTGCTCGGCGACGACGTGCTCGACGCGCTCGACACCGTGCGGATGCGCGAGCAGTGGGCCGCCGCGATCTCCTCCCCGCCCGGCCCCGGCTTCGCGGTGCTCGTCGCGTGCGCGGGGGCCGACGTCGTGGGGTTCGCCGCGGTCGCGCCCGGCCAGGTCCTCGCGCTCGAGGTCGAGCCGCGCCACCAGCGCGGCGGGCACGGGTCGCGCCTGCTGGCGGCGGCCGTCGACCGGCTGCGGCGCGACGGCGCGGACGAGGTCGTCACGTGGGTCCTCGACGGTGACGCCGCGCGCGAGGCGTTCCTCTCCGGGTCGGGGCTCGGCCCCGACGGGCGCACCCGGACGCTCGCGACCGGGCTGCGGGACGTCGTCGAGCGGCGCTGGACCGCCGAGATCTGAGGACCGCGGAGCCCCGCGTCACGCAGCCGTGACACGCCCGTGACCCGTTCGTCCCCGTGACCTGCGAGGATCGTCCGCCATGGGCATCCTCACCGACTACTTCGCCGCACCGGACGACGCACGGGCCGCGCTCGCCGCGCAGGCCGGACCGGCCTCCCCCGACCCGCTGACCACGCAGCCGGGCTTCGCGACCGTGGAGCTCAAGGGGATCGACCCGTTCGTGGTCCTCGGCACCCTGACGAGCCTGCTCACCGACCGCCCGTACGCGGAGGTCACGGCGGACGCGCGCCACGGCTCGCTCGTCGCGACCGGCGGGGACGAGGGGCCCTGGGTGGTCTCCGTGACCGACGTGCTCGTCGGGGCGCTCGCCTCCGCGACGCCCGCCGCGCTCGACGAGGTCGCCGTGCGGTGGGCGGGGACGGAGGAGCTCGAGGGGTCGGACCCCGCGGACCTCGCCGACGCGCTGCACCGGCTCGCGGCGCTGTGCGTCCGCGCCGACGACGCGGGGCACCGGCTCTACTGCTGGACGAGCCTCTGACGCCCGTCCTCGGGAGCCGTCAGGCTCGACGACGCGCGCGGTAGAGCGCCGCGGCCTTGCGCAGCGCCTCCCGGGCGCGGCGGCGGTCGCGCGCCGCGTCGTACGCGAACGCGAGGTGGTACCACGCCTCCCAGCTCGTGGGGTCGGCGTCGACCGCGTCGCGGTACGGGCCGAAGGCGGCGTCCGCGGCCTCGCGGTCGATCCGGCCGCCCGGCGAGCGCGGCAGGTCGTCGACGGGCAGGCGGCCGCGGCCCGCGAGGTCGTCGGCCATGCGCTGCACGGTGCCGGCGAGCAGGAACTCGCGCCCGATCAGACCGACGACGAGCAGCGGCAGCACGAGCACGCCCGCCCCGATCGCCATGGCGACGGGCTCGCCCGTGCCGATGAGGGCCGCGGAGCGTCCCGCGACCTGCCACACGTACAGCGCGAGCAGGAGGGTGACGAGGACCGCGCCGACGATCGCCTTCCACGGTCGCCCGGATCGCGACGGCACGCGCGACCCGCCGCCCCCGGGTCCGGGGGCGTCCGGGCCGGTGGGTCCGCCGGGCACGCTCACGCGAGGTCCAGCACGTTCTCGAGGCCGACGGTCAGCCCGGGCCGGCCCACGACCTCGCGCACGGCGAGCAGGACGCCCGGCATGAACGAGACGCGGTCGAACGAGTCCTGCCGGATCACGAGCTGCTCGCCCGCGTTGCCGAAGAGGATCTCCTCGTGCGCGACGAGGCCGCGCAGCCGGACCGCGTGCACGCGCACGCCGTCGACGTCGGCACCGCGCGCCTCCCAGCCCGTCTCGGTCGCGTCCGGGCTCGCCGCGAGACCGGCGTCGGCCCGCGCGGCGGCGATCGCCGCCGCGGTGTGCCGCGCGGTGCCGGACGGCGCGTCGACCTTGTCCGGGTGGTGGAGCTCGATCACCTCGGCCGACTCGAAGTACCGCGCGGCCTTGGCGGCGAACGTCATCGCGAGGACGGCGGACAGCCCGAAGTTGGGCGCGATGAGCACGCCGAGCCCCGGTGCGCCGGCCGCGGCGGCGCGCCCGAGGTGCGCGACGACGCGCCCGCGGCTCTCCTCCGTCCAGCCCGTGGTCCCGACCACGGCGTGCACGCCCGCGTCGATCAGCGCGTGGACGTTCGCCTCGGTCGCGGACGGGACGGTGAAGTCGACCGCGATGTCCGCGCCGCCGAGCATCGCGGCGGCGACCTCGTCGCCCGCGTCGAGGCGCGCGACGAGCTCGAGGTCCGCGGCGCCCTCGACGGCGGCGCAGACGGTCGCGCCCATGCGCCCGGCGGCGCCGAGGACGGCGACCCGCAGCGGGCGACCGGGCTCCCTGCCGGGGGCGGTCGGGGCAGGATCGGGCGCGGGGGTGCTCTGCTCGCTCACGCCCGTCACCCTATCGCCGGAGCACGGGCCGACCGGTTCCTCGTCCACCGCACCGGGCAGTGGGTCTGCCCACAGCACGACGGCGGCCGCCCTCCGCGAGGAGGACGGCCGCCGCGCGACGCCGTGGGAGGCGAGGTGTCAGTCGCCGAACGGACCGACGCGCACCACGGAGCGCGGCCGCGACGCGAGGTCATCGGCGAGCTTCTGCACGTCGTCGGCCGTGACGGAGCGGATCGCGTCGAGCGACTCCTCGACGCTCAGGAGCTCCCCGTAGACGAGCTCGGCCTTGCCGAGCCGGCTCATGCGCGAGCCGGAGTCCTCGAGCCCGAGGACCATGCCGCCGGAGAGCTGGCCGATGCTGCGGTCGAGCTCGGCGCCGGTGATGCCGTCGGCCGCGAGGCGGTCGAGCTCGCTGTGCAGGAGCGCGGTCACCTCGTCCACCTTCGACGGCGCGCACCCGGCGTAGAGGCCGAACGTGCCGATGCCACCATGGCCGGACGCGAACGAGTAGGTCGAGTACGCGAGGCCGCGCCGCTCGCGGATCTCCTGGAAGAGGCGCGAGCTCATGCCGCCGCCGAGGACGGCGCTCAGCACGGAGAGCGTGAAGCGGCGGTCGTCCGTCGCGGCCAGGCCGGTGCCGCCGATGACGACGTTCGCCTGCTCGACCGCCCGGTGGACCGACAGCTCGACGCTCGCAGACCCCAGGCCCGCCAGGGCCGGGTCCACGGGGTCGCGGCGTGCCCGGGGCGCGCCCGACGCGTCGAGCGCCCAGCCGCCGTCGTGCAGCGCCCGGCCCACCTGGTCGACGAGCGTGTCGTGGTCGACGCCGCCCGCCGCCGCGACGACGAGCGTCTCGGGACGGTAGTGCCAGCGGTAGTGCTCCCACACGGCGTCCCGGGGCACGGCGTTGATCGTGTCCGGGGTGCCGCCGATCGGCCGACCCAGCGGGTGGCCGGCGAGGACCGCGGCGGCGAACTCCTCGTGCACGACGTCCGAGGGGTCGTCGTCGTTCATCGCGAGCTCTTCGAGGATCACGCCGCGCTCGGTCTCGAGCTCGTCGGGGTCCAGGCGCGCGGAGGTCACCATGTCGGTGATGACGTCGACCGCCATCGGCAGGTCGGCGTCGAGCACGCGCGCGTAGTAGCACGTGTGCTCCTTGCCGGTCGCCGCGTTGGCCTCGCCGCCGACGGCGTCGAACGCCTCGGCGATGTCCATCGCGGAGCGGCGGGCCGTGCCCTTGAACAGCAGGTGCTCGAGGAAGTGCGTCGACCCGAAGTGGCCGTCGGTCTCGTCGCGTGAGCCGACGCCGACCCACGCGCCCACCGTCGCCGAGCGCAGGCCCGGCATCGACTCGGTGAGCACGCGGACCCCGCCGGGCAGGACGGAGCGACGGATCGTCGCGCCGTCCTGCCCGGCGGTCAGCTCGGCCCCGGCGTCACCCGCCGGGACGAGCGGAAGGTCCCACGGCACGTCAGGCGTCCGCGTCCTCGGTCGCGGGAGCGTCGGCCGGAGCCTCGTCCTCGACCACGGCGTGCAGCGAGAGCTTGCCGCGCGGGTCGATCTCGCCGATCTCGACCTGGACCTTCTGGCCGATGGACAGCACGTCCTCGACGTTCTCGACGCGCTTGCCGCCCACGAGCTTGCGGATCTGGCTGATGTGCAGCAGACCGTCCTTGCCCGGGGAGAGCGAGATGAACGCGCCGAACGACGTCGTCTTGACGACCGTGCCGACGAAGCGCTCGCCGATCTCCGGGACGTGCGGGTTGGCGATCGCGTTGATCGCCGCGCGGGCGGCCTCGGCCGACGGGCCGTCGACGGCGCCGATGTACACGGTCCCGTCGTCCTCGATGGAGATGTCCGCGCCCGTCTCCTCCTGGATCTGGTTGATCATCTTGCCCTTGGGGCCGATGACCTCGCCGATCTTGTCGACCGGCACCTTCACGGAGATGACGCGCGGGGCGTTCGGGGACATCTCGTCGGGCACGTCGATGGCCTCGGCGAGCACGTCGAGGATCGTCAGGCGCGCGTCGCGCGCCTGGGTCAGCGCACCGGCGAGCACCGAGGCGGGGATGCCGTCGAGCTTGGTGTCGAGCTGGATGGCCGTGACGAACTCGCGCGTGCCGGCGACCTTGAAGTCCATGTCGCCGAACGCGTCCTCGGCCCCGAGGATGTCGGTGAGCGCCGCGTAGCGGGTCTCACCGTCCACCGTGTCGGAGATGAGGCCCATCGCGATGCCCGCGACGGGGGCGCGCAGCGGCACGCCCGCGTTGAGGAGCGAGAGCGTCGAGGCGCACACGGAGCCCATGGACGTCGAGCCGTTGGAGCCGAGGGCCTCGGACACCTGACGGATCGCGTAGGGGAACTCCTCGCGGCTCGGCAGCACCGGCACGAGCGCACGCTCGGCGAGCGCGCCGTGACCGATCTCGCGGCGCTTCGGGCTGCCGACACGGCCGGTCTCGCCGGTCGAGTACGGCGGGAAGTTGTAGTTGTGCATGTAGCGCTTGCGCGTCTCCGGACCGAGCGAGTCGATCTGCTGCTCCATGCGGAGCATGTTCAGCGTGGTGACGCCCATGATCTGGGTCTCGCCACGCTCGAAGAGCGCGGAACCGTGCACGCGCGGCAGCACCTCGACCTCGGCCGACAGGGTGCGGATGTCCGCGAGCCCACGGCCGTCGATCCGCACGCCGTCGGTGAGCACGCGCTGGCGCACGAGCTTCTTCTGGAGCGAGCGGTACGCGGCGGAGAGCTCCTTCTCGCGGCCGTCGAACCCGGCCTGGAGCTTGCCCACCATCTCGTTCTTGATCTCGTCGAGACGGTTCTCACGGTCCTGCTTGTCCGCGATGGCGAGCGCCTCGCGCAGGTCCGTCGCGACCTCGGCCTCGACCGCGGCGAACGCGTCGTCCTGGTAGTCCAGGAAGACCGGGTACTCCTTGACGGGCTTCGCGGCCTGCGCCGCGAGCGCCGACTGCGCGTCGCACAGCGCCTTGATGAACGGCTTGGCCGCCTCGATGCCCTCGGCGACGACCTCCTCGGTCGGCGCGGCCACGCCCTCGTCCTTGACGAGGCCCCAGGCGCCGTCGGTCGCCTCGGCCTCGATCATCGCGATCGCGACGTCGTCACCGACGACGCGGCCGGCCACGACCATGTCGAAGACCGCGCGCTCCTTGTCGGAGTACTTGGGGAACGCGACCCACTGGCCGTCGACCAGCGCGATGCGGACCGCGCCGACCGGGCCGGAGAACGGCAGGCCGGAGATCTGGGTCGACGCCGACGCGGCGTTGATCGCGAGCGTGTCGTACGCGTCGTCCGGGTGGAGCGCGAGGACCGTGATGACGACCTGGACCTCGTTGCGCAGGCCCTTGACGAAGAGCGGGCGCAGCGGGCGGTCGATGAGGCGGCACGCGAGGATCGCGTCCGTCGAGGGACGACCCTCGCGGCGGAAGAACGAGCCGGGGATGCGGCCCGCGGCGTACATGCGCTCCTCGACGTCCACCGTCAGGGGGAAGAAGTCGAACTGCTCCTTCGGGTGCTTGCCGGCCGTCGTGGCCGACAGGAGCATGGTCTCGTCGTCGAGGTACGCGGCGACGGAGCCGGCGGCCTGACGGGCGAGGCGCCCGGTCTCGAACCGGACGGTGCGGGTGCCGAAGCGACCGTTGTCGATCGTGGCCTCGGCGAACTGGATCTCGGGACCCTCCACGGGTGCCCTCCCTTTCTCGAAGCGCCGCCCGGGTAGCCCTGTCGAGGGTTCCGGTCCGTGCCCCGGCGCGTGGCGCAGGGGCTCCGGTCGCACTCGACGCTCGGCGGTCTTCGATCGAGGTCCACGGCGGTTCCCGCACCGGCGCCGTCCGAGGACGGTGCCGAGGGGGTCCGTGAGCCACTACCGAGGACCGAACGAGAGGCCGGCGGCGCGGTGGGTGGTGTGCGGCTGGTGGTGCTCAGCCGGGGTGTGACGGGTACATCACACCAGACCAGCCCGGTCCCCGCAGGGACCGGGCTGGCGGTGTCGTGTCAGCGACGCAGACCGAGACGCTCGATGAGGCTCCGGTAGCGGTTGATGTCGACCTTCTGCAGGTAGCCGAGCAGGCGACGGCGCTGGCCGACGAGGAGGAGCAGACCACGACGGCTGTGGTGGTCGTGCTTGTGCTCCTTGAGGTGCTCGGTGAGGTCCTTGATGCGCTGCGTGAGGAGCGCGACCTGGACCTCGGGCGAACCGGTGTCGCCCTCGCTCGTCGCGTACTCGGTCATGATGCGCTGCTTCGTGGCAGTGTCGAGCGGCACGGTTCTCCTTCGGGTTCGTTGCGCGGTGCGCCGGGACGGATCTCCCGGGCTCTCTCTGTCCGCGGCCGGTCAGACGGCGCATCCACCCTACCAAACGGACGCGCCGTCGTCGGCCGCGACCCGGCCCGCCCGGCCGGACCGCGCGACCCGCCTCAGGGGGCGCCGTCGTGCCCGGCCGTGCCGTCACCGCGGAACCGGCCCGCGGCGTCGGGCAGCACCCCGGCGAACCGGAGCAGGTCCGGCAGCGTGAGGACGAGCGCCCCGTCCTCGAAGTGCACGCCCTGCGCGGGCGTCCAGCGGTTGCTCGTGCGCACGTACGACGTGTCGTCCTGCCGCAGCAGGTACACGAACGTCTCCGCGAGCACGCGGCTGCCGACCTCGCCGAGGAAGCTGCCGTCGCCCTGGAGCTCGGCCTCCTTGAGGACGTAGTACCACAGCGGGGTGCCGCCGTGGTCGCCGTCCCGCAGGGCCGCGAGCGCCTGCTTCACGTCGTCCCCCGCCCGGTCCTCGAGCTGGGCCGGGGTGAGCGGGGTGACGCCGAACGCCGCGGCGACGGCCTCGCCCGTGGGGAGGGCGAGCATGTACCCGCGCAGCAGGTTGCGCTGCGCGAGCTGCTTCTGGAGCGCGCTCGCGACGAGCTGGGCCGGGGTGTGCGCCGGCGGCTCGGGCGGCAGGTTCCCCTCCTTGACCATGGTGCCCAGGCTGGGTGCGAGGAACGTGTCGATCTTCTCGGCCGCACGGAACGTGCGCGGGTCACCCTTGTCGACGAACCGCGCCCACTCGATCGGCCAGTTCGACGGCAGGACGGGCGTGCCCTGCGGTCCCGGGCGCAGGCTGCCGCCGTTCCCCGTGAACTGGAAGAGCTGGGTCAGGCTCGCGTTCGCGGGCGGCGGGCCCGTGAAGTTGACGTTGAAGTCGTAGGAGTCGCGGATCATCGAGTGCCCGAACCGGAACGCCGCGACCGCGAACTCGAGCGGCATGGAGATCGGGTACCGGGGCCGGAAGAACGACGTGTCTCTCAGGAGCGTCGCGTCGAGCACGCCCGGCTTGGTGAGGGTGCGCAGGTAGTCGTTGACCACGAGCCACTGGTAGTGCCACCGCACGAGCTGGCTCGCGCGCTCGAACACGCCGCGCTCCCCGCCCGTGTGCCGGGTCCAGGGCTCGACGTCGTCCACCCAGTCCACGACGGCGTTGTGGAACCGGATCATCGCGAGGTGGAGCTGGGCGACCACGAGGTTCTCGTCGTTGCGTCCGTCCGGGATCAGCGGTGCGCCGCCGTCGTCGCGCGGCAGGTCGCGCTGCGCGTCGTCGCCGGGTGCCACGAGCGAGAACGAGGGGCCGCCCGGGATGACGAGCGGCTCGGTCGAGATGCGGCCGAGCCGCAGCTTCGCCGAGCCCGGCACGTACGACGCCTCGCTGCGCGTCGTGCGGTAGCCGCGCTCTCCCTCGAACCGCGGCCCGCTGCCGTACAGGGAGTCGAGGTTGAGCGCCGGGTGGCGACCGTTGTGGAGCGAGCGGACCACGACCCACGGCGCGAACACCTGGAAGGGCACCGCGTCGACGTCGCCGAGCGCCTGGTCCCCGTCCCGGCCCGTCGTCGTGTCGGGGCCGTTGGTGTTGAGCGTGATGTCGTGGTCGATGAACTGGCCCCAGTACGTGTACACGGCCGGCACGTGCGAGTCGAGGCTGCGCGGCGGCTGCCCGGGCGGGGTGACGGGCCGGGCGACCATCGCCGCCCCGAGCGTCTTCAGCGCGGCGACGGTCGCGGCCGTCGCGCCGTTCCCGACCGGGAGGTGGAACCGCGGGAAGCGCTCGGCGAGCTGCGGGAACAGGTAGTCGAACGCGGTCGTGGAGTCGTACCGGTGGTGCTCGAGGTCCCGCGCCACCGCGGCCTCGGCCGCGGGCAGGAGCGGTGCGTCCGACTCCGCCGGGTCGACGTCCGCGTCGGTCGCGACCTCGTCGGGGACGACGGCCGACCCGTGCCCGACGCTGCGGACGGTCCGGCCGACCGGGGTGGACGCCTGGTCGACGGCGTCGGGGGCGACGTCGTCGACGACGGTCTCGGCGACGGGGGTCGCCGCGTGCTGCTGAGCCTCCATGGCTCTGCCCTCTCTGTCGGAGGTCTTCGTGCGGCCCGCGCGCGAGCCGCCGGCGCCCCCGCGGGCGTGCGCGCGCGGGGACGGGTGCGACCGCCCCGGGCCGCAGCCCGGGGACCGCGCGGCCGCCTGGGCGCCGTGCACGACGGCGCCGCTCACCCGGAGGGAGGGCCCGGCGCGGGTGTCGTGACACGGCTCGGCAGCGGCCGCAGGACGACGCCGCGGAACGCTTGCGCGGCGGCGCGACGCCACGTCGACGACGGCCCGGCAGCGAGGGTGCCGCGCTCAGCCCCGCAGGAGCCCGCGGCGCCGGGCCTCGGCGACGGCCGCCGTGCGCGACGGCGCGCTGAGCTTGTCGTAGACGTGCACGAGGTGCGTCTTCACGGTCGCGCGCGAGAGGAACAGCTCGTGCGCGATCTCGTCGTTCGTGCGCCCCTCGGCGACGAGCGCGAGCACCTCGAGCTCGCGCGCGGTGAGCGCGGTGCCCGGGCTGCGCAGCCGGCCGAGCAGCCGGCGCTGCACCGCGGGGCCGAGGGCGACCTCGCCCGCCGCGGCCGAGCGCACGGCCGCGACGAGCTCGTGGGTCGGCGCGTCCTTGAGCAGGTAGCCGCGAGCGCCCGCCTCGACCGCGGCGAGGATGTCGGCGTCCGCGTCGTAGGTCGTGACGACGAGCACGGGCGGACCGTCCGTCGCGACGATCTCCCGGACCGCGTCCACGCCCCCGAGGCGCCCGGGGCCGAACTGCAGGTCGAGCAGCACGACGTCGGCCCGCAGCCCGGCACGCAGCCGCGCGAGCAGCTCCTCGGCCGAACCGACCTCGGCGACGACCCGCACGTCCGGCTCGGCCTCCAGCACGGCGCGCAGGCCGGTCCGCACGACGGGGTGGTCGTCCGCGAGGACGACGTCCACCGCAGGGCCGGTCATCGCTCCTCCTCGGTGCCGGTCGGGGTGCCGGTCGGGTCGTCGGTCGGGTCGTCGGTCGGGTGGCGAGCCGCGTCGTCGGGCGCGGTGCCCGACCGGGTCCCGGTCGTCGCCGCGAGGGGCACCCACGCGGCCACCGCCGTGCCGGCGCCCGGCGCGGACTCCACGGACAGCGTGCCCCCGAGGTCCGCGACCCGCGCGCGCATGGCGCCCAGCCCGAAGCCGCCCGGCCGGTCCGCCGTCGGCGCGGGGACGGCGTCCGGGTCGAACCCGCGCCCGTCGTCGACCACGTCGAGCGCGACCGCGTCGTCCCCCGGCCCGGTGCCCGCGAGGAAGCTCACGGTGACGGCGGCGCGCGTCGCACCGGCGTGCCGCTCGACGTTGGCGAGCGCGGACTGCGCGACGCGCAGCAGCGCGGCCTCGACCTCCGTCGGCAGCGGGACGGGCTCGCCGCTGACCCGCACGACGACGCGCGGCCCGCCCTCGGCGGCGCGGCCGGACGCACGGTCCGCGACGCGGCGCAGGGCCCCGACGAGGTTCGACGACGCGAGGTCGGCGGGAGCCAGCGCCCGGACCACGCGGCGTGCCTCGGCGAGGTTGTGCCGGGCGACCTCGCGCGTCTGCTCGACGTACCCGCGCGCCGTCGCCGGGTCGCCCGCGTCGAGCGCGGTCCGCGCCGCGCGCAGGAGCAGCTCGGCGGACGAGAAGCCCTGGGCGAGCGTGTCGTGGATCTCGCGCGCGAGGCGCTCGCGCTCGGCCGCCACGGCCCGCTCCCGCTCCGACACCGCGAGCTCGTCGCGGGTGCGCACGAGCTCGTCGAGCGTGCGCTGGCGCTCCTGCGACTCCCGGACGACGGCCTCGAGCGCGAGCACGACGACGACCGCCACGGCCCCGCCGATGGCCGGCCCGAGCACGAACGGCAGCGCGACGCGCGCGGTCCACACGGCCATGACGCCGACGACGAGCACGACCACCACCGCGACCGCGACCGGGCCCCGGCGCGGGCCGAGGACGTGCATCGCGACGAACATCAGGGGGAACGCGACCCAGACGGCGGTCGTCGTGACGAGCGACAGCCCGACCCAGAGCGCCACGAGGCCGGTCACCCACGCCCCCGCGGGCCACCACGCACCGCGCGGAGCGCGCACGTCGACGGGCACGGGGACGCGACGACGGCCCACGACGTACAGGGCGAGCAACGCCGCGCCCAGCAGCACGGCACCCACGCCCCGCGCCGTCGACGTGACGAGCGCGCCCGCGACCGCGAGCGCCACCAGCCCGACGAGCAGCACGTCCAGGCCCCGCCGCAGCCACCGTGTCGCGGCCGGCACGACCGGCGCGACACGACCCGCCGGCACCGAGCGGTCGGCCGGCACCGCGTCGCCTGTCGGCGCCGTGCGGCCGACGGGCGCGGCAGGCACGGCGGGCTCGGGTCCGGGCGGGGTCACGCCGTCACCCTAGCCACGGCGGCACGGCCCGGCATCGTCCGAACGGTCGATCCGGGGCTCGTCCCTGCGGCGCCCCGGGACCGGTCGCACCGGTGATCCGCACGACGCCGTCGCGCGGGACGGTGGACGGGACGTCGGGACGGGTCCTGCCGCGCACGACCGCTCGTGCTCGCGGGGCCGTCCCGTCCCCCTGCCCCTCGGACCCCGGAGGTCTCCCCGTGTTCCTCGCCCTGCGCGACCTGCGCCACGCGCGCGGTCGCTTCGCGCTCATGACGGTCGTCGTCGCGCTCATCACGTTCCTCGTCGCGTTCCTCGCGGCGCTCACCGCGGGCCTCGGCCGCGCGAGCACCTCGGCGGTCACCGACCTGCCGGTCGACCGCGTCGTCTTCGCGCCCCCGGAGGAGGGCGCGTCCCCCTCCTTCACGGAGTCCGAGGTGACCGCCGCGCAGACGGACGCCTGGGCCGCCGTCCCCGGCGTCGAGGACGCGGAGCCGCTCGGCGTCGCGACCGTGCGCGCGTCGGGCGAGAGCACGGCCGCCGTCACGGCGTTCGGCGTGCACCCCGGTTCCGGGCTCGTCCCCGCCGCCGAGGGCGCCGACGTCGCACCCGGCGCCGTCGTGCTCTCGCGGGGCGCGGCCGACGCGCTCGGCGCGGACGTGGGCGACCAGGTCGACGCCGGGCCGCTCGGGCTGACGGTCTCCGCCGTCGCGGACGTGAAGGCCGACTACTCACACACCCCGGTCGTCTGGGTGGCACTCGACGACTGGCAGGCCGTCGGTGCGCGCGGCGGCGCGTCGTCCGACGGGACCGCGACCGACGGCACGGGCGGCGAGGTGGCCACCGTCGTCACCCTGCGGTTCGGCGACGACCCCCCGACCGCGGACGCGCTCGCCGCCACGGACGCCCGCGTCGGGACCGTCACCGCGACGCCGCGCGAGGCGCGCTCGGCCATCTCGTCGTTCACCGCCGAGAACCTCTCGCTGACCCTCATGCAGGTCTTCCTCCTCGCGATCTCCGCGCTCGTCGTCGGCGCCTTCTTCACCGTCTGGACCATCCAGCGGGCGGGGGACGTCGCCGTGCTGCGCGCGCTCGGCGCCTCGACCCGGTACCTGCTGCGCGACGCGATCGGCCAGGCCGGCGTCGTGCTGGGCGTGGGCGTCGGTGTCGGCACCGCGCTCGCGGCGGGCGCGGGACTGCTCGCGTCCCACGTCATGCCGGTCGTCGTCGACCTCTCGACGACCCTCGTGCCCGCCGTCGTCCTCGTCGTGCTCGGCGGCCTCGGCGCGGTCCTCGCCGTGACGCGCGTGGCGCGCGTCGACCCGCACGCGGCGCTCGCGGCCCGCTGACCTCGCCCTCTCTCGTCCGTACCGACCCTCAGGAGCTCCCCGTGGACCTCGTCCTCGACCGTGTCCGTCTCACCTACCCCGACGGCGACGGCGTCCTCGTCGCCGTCGACGACGTCTCCCTCACCGTGCCCTCGGGCACCACGACGGCGCTGCTCGGCCCGTCCGGCGCCGGCAAGTCCAGCCTGCTCGCCGTCGCGGCGACGCTCACGCCGCCGACGTCGGGAGTCGTACGGGTGGGGCCCGACGTCGTCAGCGCACCGCTCGACGCCGATCCCGACGCCGGTCCCGACGCCGGTCCCGACGCCGGGTCCGGGAACGCGTCCGGACCGCGCGGCCGACGGCGCGCGCGCCGCGCGGCGGACCGGGCGGCGGCGCTGCGCCGCGAGCGCATCGGGCTCGTGTTCCAGCAGCCGCAGCTCGTCGCGTCGCTCACCGTGCTCGAGCAGCTCGAGCTCATGAGCCACCTGCGGGGCCGCTCCCCCGCGTCACGCCGGACGCACGCGCTGGAGCTGCTCGACGCCGTCGGGGTCGCCGACCGCGCGGACCGCCGGCCCGAGCACCTCTCGGGCGGGCAGCGCCAGCGCGTCGCGATCGCCCGCGCGCTCATGAACGACCCCGAGGTGCTCCTCGTGGACGAGCCGACGTCGGCGCTCGACCACGAGCGGGGTGTGCAGGTGGTGGAGCTGGTCGTGCGGCTCGCGCGCGACCTCGACGCCGCGACGCTGCTCGTCTCGCACGACGAGGCGACGCTCGACCCGGTCGACGCGCGGGTCCACCTCGCGGACGGCCGCCTCGTCCCGGCGCCCGCGACGGCCTGACGCCGCACCCGCGCTCGGGTCAGCGCACCGCGCGCACGCGGGTCGCGACCGCGACCCCCACGACGGCGGCCAGCGCCTGGGCCGCCACGACGCCCCACCCGGCGGTGCCGACGAGCAGCGCGACCCCGAGCGGGACCGCGCCGAGCACCGCGACGTCGGGTCCTTTGCGCAGCACGGCCGCGGCGCCCGTCGGCAGGCCGCCGGAGGGCGTCGCGAGCAGCGGCCCGCCCCAGTCCGGCGGCTCGCGGTAGGCGCTGCGCACCGCCGCGGCGCCCTGCACGACCGCCGTGAGCACCGCGACCGCGAGCCACCGTGCGTCGCCCGTCGCCACCGCGAGCGGCGCCGTGCCGGCGGCGAGGCACGCCGTCGCGGTGAGCGTCGGGACGACGCCGCGCGCGAGCCGCGTCCACCGCGCGCGGAGCGGCACGAGCGCGTCGACGACGGGGGCCATCTCGGCCGTGCGCGCCCCTTCCGCACCGAGCACCGCCGCACCGAGGCCTGCGGCGACGAGCAGGACGAAGAGACCGAAGCCCGAGCCCAGGCCGGGCACCTGCTGCGCGACGACCGTGAGGGCGGCGAGACCGACCGGATCGTCGCGACGTGCCGTGCCCTGGGCCTGCGGGTGACCGGGTCACGGTCCTTCCCGCTGCCTCGCGCCGCGGGCCGTCTCGAGCTGCGCGAGCGCCGACGGGCTGTGGCCCAGCAGCACGAGGTCGGCGGCGACCACCGCGCCGACAGGACCCCGGACGGCGGCGAACCGGCGCGGCCGACGGACGCGGAACCGCGCGGCGCCGGCCCGGCGCAGGGCCCGGCCGAGGTCGCGCGTGTCGAAGGACAGCACGGCCCCGCCCACCTGGTCCGCGACCGCGCTCTGCGCGCGCAGCACCGTCGCGCCGAGGGACTCCAGCCCGCGCCACCACCGCAGGACGAGCAGCGCCGCGACGACGAGCAGGCCGAGCACGACGACGAGCGGCGCGTCGAGCGACGGGAGACCGGAGCGCCCGGCGACGACGAGCGCGAGGCCTACGACCGGGACGGCCGCGACCGCGACGTCGCTCGCCCGCGCGAGCACCCCGGCGGCGCGGGCCGACGGCTGGGCGAGCCCCGCGACGGCGACGAGGAGCAGGCCCAGGGCGCCGCCGGTCGCGCCGGCCCGCAGCGCGGGCACCGCGTCCAGCCCGGCGGCGACCGCGACGACGGCGCTCCCCAGCGTGCCGAGCACGGCCCCCAGCACGACGGCGCGCGCGAACGACGGCGACAGGAGCCCTCGACGGTCGGCGGGCGTCGGCACCCACCAGCGCACCCCGCCCCCGCCTGCGCCGACCGGGCCCAGGCGCACCGCGGTGCCCGCGAGGAACGCGAGCAGCGCCGTCGTCCCGAGCGCCTGGAGGGCCCCCGGCCCCAGCACGGGCGGCCCGCCGGTCGGCACGGTGGTCGCGAGCGTCGAGCGCAGCATCGAGGCGAGCCCGACGACCCAGCCCGTCGCGAGCGCGACGGACACCACGGCGTAGGCGACGTCGACGACGATCTCGCCCGGCCCGGCGTCGGCCCGCGCGGCCGCGGCGCGGGCCGTGAGACGGCGCAGCTCGCGGCCGGTCAGCAGCTCGTCCGGGTCGGAGCGCAGCGCGCTCGGTCCGTGCGCCACGGTCAGCGCACCGCCAGGAGCGCCGCGCGGGTGTCGGCCGGGGCGAGCGGGACGCAGCGGTCGTCGCCGACGAGCAGCCCTCGCGCGCCCGTGCGCTCGACGAGCTCCGGGTCGTGCGTGGCCAGGACCACGGCCACGCCGCTGCGCGCGTCCTCGACGAGCAGCGCCGCGAGGCGCTCCCGCATCCCGGGGTCGAGCCGCTGCTCCGGCTCGTCGAGGACGAGCAGCTCGCGGGGCCGCACGAAGCCGGAGGCGAGCAGGAACCGTCGTCGCTGCCCGGAGGAGAGCGCCGACGGGAGCGACCGGCCCTGCTCGGCGATCCCGAACCGGTCGAGGAGCTCGTCCACGACCGCCCCGGCTCGCGGCACGCCGTGCCCCCGCGCGACGAGGACGAGGTGCTCGCGGACCGTGAGCGCCGGGAAGAACGCGTCGTCGTCGAGCACGCCCGCGACGCGCGCCCGGAAGTCGCGCTCGCGCTCGTCCACGTCGCGCCCGAACGCGCGCACCGCACCGCCGAGCGGCGCCTGGAGGCCGAGCAGCGTGCGCAGGAGGGTCGACTTGCCGCTGCCGTTGGCGCCGATCACCACGACCAGCTCGCCCGGGCCCACGGCGAGGTCGACGGGTGCGCACACCGCGACGTCCGCGTAGCCGACGCGCAGCGCGCGCGCCTCGAGCACGGGTGCCGGGGCGGCCACGGTCAGGCGCCCGGGGTCGTCGCGCCCGGCTCCCCGCCCGGGGCGGCGAGGATCTCCCGGGCGCGCGCGACGTCGTCGTGCATCTGCGCGACGAGCGGCTCGATGCCGTCGAAGCGCAGCGTCGGGCGCAGCCGCTCGACCAGCTCCAGGACCACGTCCTCGTCGTACAGGTCGAGGTCCGCGCGGTCGAGGACGTACGCCTCGACCCGGCGCTCGACGCCGTCGAACGTCGGGTTCGTCCCGATCGAGATCGCCGCCGGCAGGCGCACGTCCGCGTGGCGGGGGTCGGCGCCCGCGAGCTGCGGGCGCTCGAGCCAGCCCGCGTAGACGCCGTCGGCGGGGACCATGCCGCTGATCGACCCGAGGTTGGCCGTCGGGAAGCCGAGCTCGCGCCCCCGCGCGTCCCCGTGCACGACGGTGCCGCGCACCCGGTGGGACCGTCCGAGGATGCGGGCCGCCTCGCGCACGTCGCCCGTCGCGAGCAGCGCGCGCACGCCCGTCGACGACCAGCGCACCTGCGAGTCGCCCGGCGTCTCCTCGTCCGTCACCGGCACGCCCTGGTGCTGGCCGACGTCGTCGATCGCCACCACGTCGAAGCCGTACCGCGCGCCGAGCGCGACCATCGTCTCCATGGTGCCCGCGTTGTCGCGGCCGAAACGGACGTCGTGCCCGACCACGACCGCGCCCGCGTGCAGGCCGTCGACGAGGTAGGCGCGCACGAACTCCTCCGGCGTCTGCCGTGCGAACTCGAGCGTGTACTCGACGAGCAGGACCGCGTCCAGGCCCGTCGCGGCCAGCAGCTCGACACGGTCCGCGATGCCCGTGATGAGCTCGGGCGCGCTCTCCGGACGGTGCACGGCCGCGGGGTGCGGGTGGAACGTCACGGCCACGGCGCGCGCGTCGCGCTCGCGCGCGAGGTCGACGATGCGTCCGAGCACCTGGGCGTGCCCGCGGTGGACGCCGTCGAAGTTGCCGATCGTCACGACCGACGGGCCGAAACCCGGGGGAACCTGGCTCAGGTCCGTCCACAGGTGCACGCGAGAACTCCTCAGGTGAGCAGGAAGGCCGCGGGCGCCGCCCGGGGCGGCCACCCGTGCCGACGGGGGCGGCGGCGGACCGGACGGGGAGGCACCGGGACCGCGCTGGACAAGACTGCCACGCCCCGGGCACGACGCCGAACCGGACGCGTCAGGCGGGGGCGAGCACGAGGACCGGCCGGGCGAGGTCCTTGCCGCCGCGGCGGGTGTCCTCCACGAGCGCCACGAGCTCGCCCGCCGGGGACATCGCCGCCGTCGTGCCGGGCGTCCCGCTCGCGTCGATCCACTGCCCGTAGGACAGCGCGGTCGCCTGCTCCGCGGTCAGCTCGCGCACGGGGAACGTCGCACGGGCCGCCTGTGCGAGCGGCAGGGTCGCGAGCACGCCGTCGCGGTCCGCCTGGGCCTCGAGCTCCTCGAGCGTCGAGGCGACGTCGAGCCCGTACCCGCCCACCCGCGTGCGCCGCAGCGCCGTCAGGTGGCCGCCGACGCCGAGCGCCGACCCGAGGTCGCGCGCGAGCGCCCGCACGTACGTCCCCGAGGACACGGTCACCCGGACGTCGACGTCGAGCGCGGGCGGCGCGTGGTCGGGGACGCCCTGCTCCCCCGGCGCCACCGGCCGCACGGCGAGCACGTCGAAGCGCGAGACGACGACGGGCCGCGCCACCAGCGCGACCTCCTCGCCCGCGCGGGCGCGGGCGTAGGCGCGCTGCCCGTCGACCTTGATCGCGCTGACCGTGCTCGGCACCTGGAGGATCTCACCGGTGAGGGCCGCGACCCCCGCGTCGAGGTCGCCCCGCCCGACGACGGACGCGTCCGCCCGCGAGAGCACCTCGCCCTCCGCGTCGTCCGTCGTGGTCGCCGCGCCGAGCCGGATCGTCGCGTCGTAGTCCTTGTCGGCACCGACGACGTACGTCAGCAGCTTCGTCGCGCGCCCGACCCCGAGCACGAGCACGCCCGTGGCCATGGGGTCGAGCGTGCCCGCGTGGCCGACCTTGCGCGTGCCGGCGAGGCGTCGCCCGCGGCCGACGACGTCGTGGCTCGTCCAGCCGGCGGGCTTGTCGACGACGACGAGACCGTCGGGAGCGACGGGACGTCGCTCCCGACGGTCCGTCACGGGCGGGCGTTCGCCCACGCGGTCAGGCCCGGTCGTCGTCGGCGACGGCGTCCGCGTCCTCCGACGAGCGGTACGGGTCGGCGTCCCCGGCGAACGGCTTGCCCTCGCGCAGGGCGGCGAGCTCGGCGTCGCGCCGGCGGGCCTCGACGAGCGCGGCGTCGAGGTGCGCCGCGGTCTCGGGCACCGAGTCGAGGTGGAACTCGATCGCCGGAGTGAGGCGGATGCCGGTCTGCTTGCCGACCTCCGAGCGGATGAGGCCCTTCGCGCTCTCCAGCGCGGCGGCCGTCCCGGCCCGCTCCTCGTCCGTGCCGTAGACGGTGTAGAACACCGAGGCGTTCTGCAGGTCACCCGTGACACGGACGTCCGTCACCGTGACGAACCCGAGGCGCGGGTCCTTGATCCGGGTGTCGAGCATCTGCGCGACGATCTCCTTGATGCGGTCGGCGAGCTTCCTCGCCCGGGGGTGGTCGACCATGTCTTCTTCCTTTCGTGCCGAGCCTTCCGGCGACGGTCCCGACGACCGTACGTCGAACGGGGCCCACCGGCCGGGTGGGTGACCGCGGTGGGGTGCTGACGGGTGCGGGTGGTGACGACCGCGGGGTGACGACCGCGGGGTGACGAACGCCCGGGGGCGGCCACGGTGACCGTGACCGCCCCCGGGCGTGACGAGCGTCAGGAGCGCGGCTTCTCGCGCATCTCGAACGTCTCGATGGTGTCGCCGACCTGGAGGTCGTTGAACGAGCCCAGACCGATACCGCACTCGAAGCCCTCGCGGACCTCGGTGGCGTCGTCCTTGAACCGCTTGAGCGACTCGACCGTGAGGTTGTCCCCCACGACCTTGCCGTCGCGCAGGACGCGCGCCTTGGCGTTGCGGCGGATCTCGCCCGACCGGACGATCGAACCGGCGATGTTGCCGAACTTGGAGGAGCGGAAGATCTCGCGGATCTCCGCCGTGCCCAGCTGGGCCTCCTCGTACTCCGGCTTGAGCATGCCCTTGAGCGCGGCCTCCACGTCCTCGATCGCCTGGTAGATGATCGAGTAGAAGCGGACGTCGACGCCCTCGCGCTCGGCCAGGTCCTCGACGCGCTCGCCGTACTTCACGTTGAAGCCGATGATGATCGCGTTGTCGACCGTCGCGAGGTTGACGTCGTTCTGCGTGATCGCACCGACACCGCGGTGGATGACGCGCAGCTCGACCTCGTCGCCCACGTCGATCTTGAGCAGCGCGTCCTCGAGCGCCTCGACGGCACCGGACACGTCGCCCTTGAGGACGAGGTTGAGGGTCTCGACCTTGCCCTGCTGGAGGGCCTGCGTGAAGTCCTCGAGGCTGATGCGCTTGCGGCGCTTGGCCAGGAGGGCGGCACGCTCGGCGGCCTCGCGCTTCTCGGCGATCTGGCGGGCCGTGCGCTCGTCGGGCGCCACGAGGAACGTGTCACCCGCGCTCGGCACGGAAGCGAGACCCAGCACGAGGACCGGACGGGCGGGGCCCGCCTCGGTCACGGCGTTGCCGTGCTCGTCGAACATCGCGCGGACGCGGCCGTGGGCCGTGCCGGCGACGATCGCGTCACCGACGTGCAGCGTGCCGGACTGGACGAGGACGGTCGCGACGGCGCCGCGGCCCTTGTCCAGGTTCGCCTCGATGGCGACGCCGCGCGCGTCCTTGTCGGGGTTCGCACGCAGGTCGAGCGAGGCGTCGGCCGTGAGCAGGACGGCCTCGAGGAGGTCGTCGATGCCCATGTTCTGCTTGGCGGACACGTCGACGAACATCGTGTCGCCGCCGTACTCCTCGGCCACCAGGTTGTACTCGGTGAGCTGCTGGCGGATCTTGGCCGGGTTCGCCGACTCCTTGTCCACCTTGTTCACCGCGACCACGATCGGCACGTTCGCCGCCTGGGCGTGGTTGAGCGCCTCGATGGTCTGCGGCATCACGCCGTCGTCCGCGGCCACGACGAGGATCGCGATGTCCGTCACCTGGGCACCGCGGGCACGCATGGCGGTGAACGCCTCATGACCCGGGGTGTCGATGAAGGTGATGGCGCGGTCGACGCCCTCGTGCTCGTGGCGCACCTGGTACGCACCGATGTGCTGGGTGATGCCGCCGGCCTCGCCCGCGACGACGTCCGTCTGGCGGATGGCGTCGAGGAGCTTGGTCTTTCCGTGGTCGACGTGACCCATGACGGTGACGACCGGCGGGCGGGCGGCGAGCTCGTCGTCGCCCTCGGCCTCGAGCTCCGCGTCCAGGTCGATGTCGAACGACCCGAGCAGCTCGCGGTCCTCCTCCTCGGCCGAGACCATCTCGATGACGTAGCCGAGCTCGGACGCGAGGGCACCGAACGTGTCCTCGTCGAGCGACTGCGTCGCCGTGGCCATCTCACCGAGGTGGAACAGCACGGTGACGAGGCTCGCGGGGTTCGCGTCGATCTTGTCGGCGAAGTCGTTGAGCGACGAGCCGTGACGCAGCCGCACGACGGTCGAGCCGTTCCCGCGGGGAACCTGCACGCCGCCGAGCGACGGCGCCTGCATCTGCTCGAACTCCTGGCGCTTCGCGCGCTTCGACTTCCGCCCACGGACCGGGCGACCGCCGGCGCGCCCGAAGGCGCCCTGCGTCGAGCCACGACCGGCGCCACCGCGGCCGCCGCCACCGGGACGGCCGGCGAACCCGCCGCCACCGCCGGGAGCGCCGCCACCACCGGGACGACCGCCGAAGCCGCCGCCACGACCGCCGCCACCGCCACCGGGACGACCACCGGGAGCAGGACGCTCACCGGGACGGCCGATCGAGGTGCGGCCGGGCATCATGCCCGGGTTGGGGCGCGGGCCGCCAGGACGCGGCGCGGGACGCGGGCCGCCCGGGCGAGGACCGCCGGAGCGCTCGCCGGACGCCGCCGCCGCACCCTCGGTGCGCTCGGGGCGCGACCCGGGCCGGGGCATGCCCTGGCTCGGGGCGAACGGGTTGTTGCCCGGGCGCGGTGCGCCCGGACGCGGGCCACCCTGCCGGGGCATGCCCTGGCTGGTCGCGAACGGGTTGTTCCCCGGACGCGGTGCACCGGGACGTCCGCCCGAGCCCCCGGGACGCGGGGCGGGCGCGTTCGTGCCGCCGCCCGGCTTGGGCGAGGCGGTGGGCTTCTGCGCGGGCGCGGGCGTCGGACGCTGCGCCGCGGGAGCCTGGGGTGCCGGGGCCTTCGGGGCCGGGGCCGCGGGCGCGGCGGGTGCCGGAGCCTTCGGGGCCGGTGCGGACGGCTCGGCGGGGGCCGCGGCCTGCGGGGCCTGCGGAGCCGGCGCGGCCGGCTCGGCCTTGACCTCCGGCTTCGGGGCCGGCTTCGGTGCGGCCGGACGCGCGGCGGGTGCCGCGGGCTTGCTCGCGCCGCCGCCCCCGGCGGGGAAGGCGTCGCGCAGCTTGCGGACCACCGGTGGCTCGATGGTCGAGGATGCCGAGCGGACGAACTCACCGAGCTCCGTCAGCTTGGTCATGATGGTCTTGCTTTCCACCCCGAGCTCCTTCGCGAGCTCGTAGACGCGGACCTTTGCCACAACTCTCCTGTCTCGGCCCGCCCCGGACAGGGAGGACCGTCGTTAGTGCTGGGTGCTCATCGCTGGGTACTCATCGGGTGCCCATCGGCTTCTAACCCGCTTCCTTGTCGACGTGTCGTGCTGGCGGCCCCGTACGGACGGGGTCGTGACGCATGGCTCAGAGGTGCTCTCCCGGACGGGCCTCGATCGCGGCGCGGACCGCGGCGAGGTCGAGGGGCCCGGCGACACGCAGGGCCCGCGGGACGGCCCGCCGGCGTTCCGCCGTCTCGAGGCACCGGGCCGACGCGTGGAGCCACGCACCGCGACCCGGCAGCGACCGCCCGGCGTCCACCACGAGCCGTGGCTCGTCGGTGCCCACGCCGGACCGGTCGAGGACCAGACGGAGAAGAGCTGACCGCAGGTCGCGCTGCCTGCACCCGACGCACGTGCGGACCGGACCCGATCCCGTGGGAACGGGGCGGGTCGTGGAGTCCGGGGGCATGGTCGAGGTGCGGGCTCGCGGCCCGGTCGATGACAGTCTACCGCGCCGGTCCGTCATCCGTGACCGTCCCACGCCTCGCGGCTACCGGTCGGCAGCGCGGGGACCTGCGGGAGCAGCACCATCGGGCCCCTCGGCCGCGGCTCCGCCCTCGTCCGAGCGGATGTCGATGCGCCACCCCGTGAGCTTCGCGGCCAGGCGGGCGTTCTGCCCCTCCTTGCCGATCGCGAGGGAGAGCTGGAAGTCCGGGACGACGACGCGCGCGGCGCGTGCCACCTCGTCGACCACCGTGACCGACGACACACGCGCCGGGGACAGCGCGTTGGCCACGAACTGGGCCGGGTCGTCGCTGTGGTCCACGATGTCGATCTTCTCGCCGTGGAGCTCCGCCATGACCGCGCGCACGCGCGAGCCCATGGGCCCGATGCACGCGCCCTTCGCGCCGAGCCCCGGGACGCGCGAGCGGACGGCGACCTTGGTGCGGTGCCCCGCCTCGCGCGCGATGGCCGTGATCTCCACGGAGCCGTCGGCCACCTCCGGGACCTCGAGCTCGAAGAGCTTGCGGACCAGGTTGGGGTGCGTGCGGCTCAACGTGATCTGCGCGCCCTTCATTCCCCGGGCGACCTCGAGCACGTAGGCGCGCAGACGCTCGCCGTGCACGTACTCCTCCGTGGGCACCTGCTCGTGCGGCGGGAGCACGGCCTCCGCGCCGCCCACGTCCACGAGCACGACGCGCGGGTCGCGGCCCTGCTGGATGACGCCCGCGAGGACCTCGCCCTCCTTGCCGCGGAACGTGCCGAGGATCTGGTCGTCCTCCGCGTCGCGCAGGCGCTGGACGATGACCTGGCGTGCGGTCGAGGTCGCGATGCGGCCGAAGTCGGCGGGCGTGTGGTCGAACTCGGGACCGTACTCGACGGGGCCGCGCGGAGCGTCCTCGTCGTCGGTCTCGGGAGCGGGCAGCTCCTCGCGCGCCCACACCGTCACGTGGCCCGACTTGCGGTCGAGCTCGACGCGCGCGCGGGTGTACGCGTCGGGGGTGCGGTGGTACGCCGAGAGCAGGGCCTGCTCGATCGCCGCGACGAGCACGTCGAGGCTGATGTCCCGCTCGCGCTCCAGCAGGCGCAGCGCGCTCATGTCCACGTCCATCGTCAGGCCTCCTCGTCGTGGTCGGTCGTCTCGTCGGCGGCGCCGTCGAGCTCGGGCAGGTCCGCCTCGAGGGCGCGCTTGAGCTCGACCTGCACCTCGCCGCGCACGACGTCGGCGAGCGGCACCACACGCTCCGTCACCGCGCCGCGGGCGCCGGGGACGTCGAGGACCAGCTCGTTCTCGATCGCCGAGCCGGAGCGGAGCCGGCCCTCGAGCGTGCCGCCGTCGGCCAGGACGAGCCGCACGAGGCGGCCGCGGGCGCGCCGGAAGTGGCGCGGCTCGGTGAGCGGACGGTCGGTGCCGGGCGTGGAGACCTCGAGCGTGTACGCGCCGTGGAGCGGGTCCACCGTGTCCAGCGCCGCGGAGATCGGGCGCGTGGCCTCGGCCACCGCGTCCAGGTCGAGGTTGCCCTCGACGTCGTCGGGGAGGTCCAGCACGACGCGCACCACCGAACGGGCACCCGCGCGCGACACCGTGACGTCCTCGAGGTGGAGCCCGGCGTCGCGGACCGCGGGCTCGACCGCCTCGCGGACGCTCTCCCGGAGCGCGTGCGCCGCCGCGTCGCCTCCGGACCCTCTGCCGGACTGACCGCCCGCCTGCCCTGCCATGACTCAGCTCCTGTCCGTGTCCCACGCCGGGTACGCCAGACGACCGGTGTGTTGTTGTCTCGGGTGCTCCGACCCCCGGCTCGCGGGACGTCGGAACGGGGACCAGCCTAACGACTCGCGAGCCCCGGACGTGACATCATCGCCCCCGATGACTCCCCACGCGACCGCGGCCGACGCCGCCCCCCGAGCCCGGCGGACCCGTCCCGCGGCCCGTGCCGGCCGTCTGCTCGCGGCCGTGACGGTGCTCGCGACGGGCGTCCTGGCGGCCGGGTGCGGCGTCCGGCTGGACACGCCGCCGCCCACGGAGCCCTCCCCCGACACGGTCGAGGTGCTCCGTTCCGGGGCCGTCGACGACGCGCTCGCGGTCGCCGCGCTGGTGGCGGACGTCACGCCCCGGGTGACCGACCCGGCCGCGCTCGCCGTGCTGGGCGAGGCCGCCGCGTTCGCCGAGCAGCACGTCGACGCGCTCGGCGGCGTCTACGACTCGGGCCTGGAGCACCCCGCGGAGCCCGAGAGCGGCGCCGGGTCCGGCACCACCGAGACCGGCACCCCGGGGGCAGGCACCACCACGCCCGGCACGGACGGGACGGCGTCTGACCCGGGCACCGCAGGAACCGGCACCGACGCGGCGGGCACCGACGCGGCGGGCACCGACGCGGCGGGCACCGACGCGGCGGGCGCGCCCGCTCCTGGCACCGCGACGACGGACGACGTCGTCACCGCGCTCGTGGGCGCGGCCGAGCGCACGGGCGCGGCGGCCGACGCCTCGCCGGACGCCCGGCTCGCGCGGCTCCTCGCGTCGGTCGCCGCCTCGGAGCACGTCTCGGCGCAGCGGCTCGCCGCGGCCACGGGCTCGACGGCCGCGGCAGGGCTCGCCGAGCCGCCGCCCGTCGACGAGGCGCCCGGCGGGGTCGGCGCCGCCGACCTCGCGACGCTCGTCGAGTCGGAGGACGCCGCCGGGTACGGCTACGAGGTGCGCGCCGCGCAGTCGGAGGGCGACGTGCGCACCGCCGCGGTCGCGCGCGCCGCCCAGCACCGCGCCCGCGCGCAGGGCTGGGCCCTCGCCGCCGGCACCGACGGGACGCCGCAGGACCCGCGTCGCGTCGCCTACGCGCTGCCCGACGACACGGACGCGGCAGCCCTCGCGCGCCAGGTCGAGTCGGGGCTCGCGCGCACGTACGCGAGCCTCGTCGCCGCGGCGGCCCCGACGTCCCGGGCCGAGGCCGTCGCGCTGCTCGCGGACGCGTGGGCGGCCGCCGTCGCGTGGGGCGAGGCGCCCGTGGCGTTCCCGGGCCTGCCGGAGCAGACGGCGGGCTGAGCGCGCACGCCGGGCGCACCGGCCCAGACGCCGCACCTGCCCGACGCACCGCCCCGCCCACGACCTCCGCACGGCTCCGGCGCGCAGCGCGCCGCTTCGGCACACCGCGCCCGCGAGCTGCCGTGGGCACAGCAGGACGCCCCGGCCCGGGAGACCGGACCGGGGCGCTGCGGCGCGATGGATCAGCCGAGAAGCTCGGCGACCCGGTCGGCGACGTGCTCGACGGCGTCCGCGACCGCGACCTGCGCCGCCTCGCCCGCGCGCGGGCGGACCTCGACGACGCCGTCGGCCAGGCCGCGGCCCACGACGAGCAGCAGCGGCACGCCGAGGAGCTCGGCGTCCTTGAACTTCACGCCGGGCGAGACCTTGGGCCGGTCGTCGTAGATCACCTCGACGCCGCGGCCGGCGAGCTCGGTCGCGAGGCGCTCGGCCTCCTCGAACACGCTCGCGTCCTTGCCCGTGGCGACGACGTGCACGTGCGCGGGCGCGACGTGGGCGGGCCACGCGAGCCCGGCGTCGTCGTGGTTCGCCTCCGCGAGCGCCGCGAGGACGCGGGTGACGCCGATGCCGTAGGAGCCCATCGTCACGACGACCTGCTTGCCGTTCTCGTCGAGCACCGTGAGCCCGAGGGCCTGGGCGTACTTGCGGCCGAGCGCGAAGATGTGGCCGATCTCGATGCCGCGCGCGAGCTCGAGCGGGCCCGAGCCGTCGGGCGCGAGGTCGCCCGCGCGCACCTCCGCGGCCTCGACCGTGCCGTCGGCGGCGAAGTCGCGCTCGGCGACGAGGTCGAACACGTGGCGGCCGGGCGCGTTCGCGCCGGTGATCCAGCGCGTGCCCGCGACGACGCGCGGGTCCAGGAGGTACCGCACCGAGTGCCGCTCGGGGGTCTCCCCCGCCGACGCGTCGGACGCGTCGCCGTCCGCGGGCGCCTCGCGGGGGGCGTTCGGGCCGAGCACCTGCGGGCCGATGTAGCCCTTGACGAGCTCGGGGTGGGCGGCGAAGTCCGCGTCGGTGGCCGGCTCGACCTCGGCGGGCTCGAACGCGGCGCCGACGCGCTTGAGGTCGACCTCGCGGTCGCCCGGCAGCCCGACGACGACGACCTCGCGGCGGCCGTCCGGGTGCGTGAGCGCGAGCACGACGTTCTTCAGCGTGTCGGCCGCCGTCCATGCGCGGTCCGCGCGGGGGTAGCGGGCGTTCGCGAGCTCGACGAGCGAGGCGATGGTCGGGGTGTCAGGCGTGTCCTCGACGTGCGCGGCCGGGGCGTCGGCGTAGTCGACCGCCTCGGGCACCGGCGTGACGACGGCCTCGACGTTCGCGGCGTACCCCCCGGGCGAGCGCACGAACGTGTCCTCGCCGATCGCGGTCGGGGTGAGGAACTCCTCGGAGCGCGAGCCCCCCATGGCGCCGGACGTCGCCGCGACGATGACGTACTCGAGCCCGAGCCGGTCGAAGATGCGCCGGTAGGCCGCGCGCTGCGCCTCGTACGAGCGCTCGAGGCCCTCGTCCGTCGTGTCGAACGAGTACGCGTCCTTCATGACGAACTCGCGGCCGCGGATGAGGCCCGCGCGGGGGCGCGCCTCGTCGCGGTACTTCGTCTGGATCTGGTAGATCGTCAGCGGCAGGTCCTTGTACGACGAGTACAGGTCCTTGACGAGGAGCGTGAACATCTCCTCGTGGGTGGGCGCGAGGAGGTAGTCGCCGTCCTTGCGGTCCTTGAGGCGGAAGATGTTCGGCCCGTACTCCGTCCAGCGGCCCGTCGCCTCGTACGGCTCCTTGGGCAGCAGCGCCGGGAAGTGCACCTCCTGCGCGCCCGCGGCCGCCATCTCCTCGCGGACCACGTCCTCGACCTTGCGCAGCACGCGCAGGCCGAGCGGGAGCCAGGTGTAGATGCCGGGGGCGGCGCGACGGATGTAGCCCGCGCGCACGAGGAGCCGGTGGCTCGCGACCTCGGCGTCGGCCGGGTCCTCGCGCAGCGTCCGGACGAACAGGGTGGACAGGCGCAGGAGGTCGGCGCCCCGGACGCGGGTGGAGGCCGCGGCGGGCGCGCCGGACGTGACGGAAGACATGCGCCCCACCCTACCGGCGGGGAGGATGTCCCCATGCCCGAGCTGCCCGAGGTCGAGGCCCTCGTCCGGTTCCTCGACGACCGCGCGACCGGCCGCACCGTCGTGGCCGCGGACGTCGCGCAGATCGCCGCGCTCAAGACGTTCGACCCGCCCGTCACGGCGCTCGTGGGCCGGGTCGTCACGGGCGCCCGCCGGCACGGCAAGTGGCTCGACCTCGTGCTCGCCGAGGCCGGCGACGGCACCGGTGCGCCCGGGCCCGACGCCGAGGTCCACCTCGTGTTCCACCTCGCCCGGGGCGGGTGGCTGCGCTGGTCCGAGAAGGCGCCGACGACGCCCGTCCGCCCGCGTCTCGGCGGCAGCGGCGGCGGGAAGGCCGCGGTGCTCGCGCTGCGCGTGCGGTTCGACGACGGCTCCGGGTTCGACCTCACGGAGGCCGGGACGCGCAAGCGGCTCGCGGTGCACGTCGTGCGGCACCCGGAGGAGATCCGGGCGATCGAGACCCTGGGCGTCGAACCGCTCGACCCGGCCTTCACCCCCGCGGCGCTGGGCGAGCTCATGGCGGCGCGCAACCAGCAGGTCAAGGGGCTGCTGCGCGACCAGTCGTCGATCGCGGGGATCGGGAACGCCTACTCCGACGACATCCTGCACGCGGCGCGCACGAGCCCGTTCAAGCTCACGCGCTCGTTCACGCCCGACGAGGTCGCCCGCGTGCACGCCGCCGTGGGCGAGGTGCTCGCGGAGGCCGTGGCGGCGGCGTCGGGCAAGCCGGCCGCCGAGCTCAAGGACGCCAAGCGCGCGGGGATGCGCGTGCACGGGCGCACGGGTCTGCCCTGCCCCGTGTGCGGCGACACCGTGCGCGAGGTGAGCTTCGCCGACCGCAGCCTCCAGTACTGCCCGACGTGCCAGACCGGGGGTCAGATCCTCGCCGACCGGCGGATGTCGCGCCTGCTCAAGTGAGCGACCGGGGGCAGGCCGCGCGGCCCGGGGCGGGCGCCGTCAGAACAGCACGGTCGCGTAGGTGCCGACCCGCTCGAACCCGACCCGGCGGTACGTCGCGAGCGCGGGCGCGTTGTAGTCGTTGACGTACAGCGACACCACGGGAGGTGCCGCACCGCGCGCCGCGTCCGCGGGCCCGAGCTCGCGCGCGAGGCGCACCACGGCGGCCATCCCCGGGGCGGCGAGACCCTGCCCGCGGTACCGCGGGTCGACCCACACGCCCTGCACCTGCGCCACGTGCGGCGCGACCGCGCCGAGCTCCGCCTTGAAGACGACGTGCGGGGAGCGGCCGGGCTCCGCGGCCATGCGGACGAAGGACCGGCCCGCGAGCACGAGCGAGCGGACGCGCTCCTCGTACGCGCGGCCCCCGCCCTCGACCGGCGAGTAGCCGACCTCCTCGGTGAACATCCGCACGCACGCAGGGAGCACGACGGGGACCTCCGCCGGGACGGAGCGGCGCACGTGCGGGTCGGGCTCGACGTCCGGGTCGCGGTCGATCGCGAGCGACGGCTGGTTCGCCCGGATCTCGCGCGGCGCCGGCCAGTGCGGGGCGAGCAGCTCCCACAGCGCCAGCGCGGCGTCGCGCTCGCCCACGACCGACGACGACCGTCGCCCGGCGTGCCGCGCGAGCCCGGCGAACGCGGCGACCGCCGTGCGGGCCCGGTCGGGGTCGAGCGACGCCGGCACGACCGGCACGAGGTTCGCCCCGGCCCAGCACACCGCCTCGAGCGGGCCGACGGCGGGGAAGCCCCACGCCTGGCCGCCCGCGGCGTGCAGGCCGGCGTGCTGGGCGACGGCGAGCCGTGCCGCGGCGAGCGTCGAGGCGACCGGGTCGCCCGCGCACACCGCGAGCGCCTCGGGGACGTCCGCGTCGGCGAGCACGCGGGCCCGCTCGGTCGCGTCGTCGCCCGACCCGGCGCGCGCCCGTGGCCGCAGTGCCGGGACGGACGGGCGCCAGCGGCTCACGAGGGGGTCAGCCGACCGTGACGACCGGCGGGCCGGCCTGCGCGTCGTTCTCCGGCGTCATGGTCTCCGCGATGCGCAGCGCCTCCTCGATGAGGGTCTCGACGATGAGCGACTCGGGGACCGTCTTGACGACCTCGCCCTTGACGAAGATCTGCCCCTTGCCGTTGCCCGACGCGACGCCGAGGTCCGCCTCGCGCGCCTCGCCCGGGCCGTTGACGACGCAGCCCATGACGGCGACGCGCAGGGGCACCTCCATGCCCTCGAGCCCGGCCGTGACCTTCTCCGCGAGCGTGTACACGTCCACCTGGGCGCGGCCGCACGACGGGCAGGAGACGATCTCGAGCTTGCGGGGGCGCAGGTTGAGCGCCTGGAGGATCTGGTTGCCGACCTTGACCTCCTCGACCGGGGGCGCGGAGAGCGAGACGCGGATCGTGTCGCCGATGCCCTTGCTCAGCAGCGCGCCGAACGCCGTGGCCGACTTGATCGTGCCCTGGAACGCCGGTCCGGCCTCGGTCACGCCGAGGTGCAGCGGCCAGTCCCCCGCCTCCGCGAGCAGCTCGTACGCCCGCACCATGACGACCGGGTCGTTGTGCTTCACCGAGATCTTGAAGTCGTGGAAGCCGTGCTCCTCGAACAGCGACGCCTCCCACACGGCCGACTCGACCAGGGCCTCGGGCGTCGCCTTGCCGTACTTCGCGAGCAGGCGCGGGTCGAGGGACCCGGCGTTCACGCCGATGCGCAGCGACACGCCCGCGTCGGACGCCGCCTTCGCGATCTCCTTGACCTGGTCGTCGAACTTGCGGATGTTGCCCGGGTTCACGCGCACCGCGGCGCAGCCCGCGTCGATCGCGGCGAACACGTACTTGGGCTGGAAGTGGATGTCCGCGATCACCGGGATCTGCGACTTCTTCGCGATCGCCGGCAGCGCGAGCGCGTCGTCGGCGCTCGGCACCGCGACGCGCACGATGTCGCAGCCCGACGCCGTGAGCTCCGCGATCTGCTGGAGGGTGGCGTTGATGTCCGTCGTCGGCGTCGTCGTCATGGACTGGACGCTGATCGGCGCGTCGCCGCCGACGTCCACCTTGCCGACCTTGATCTTGCGGCTCTTGCGGCGCGGCGCGAGGACCGGCGGCGGCGCGGCAGGCATTCCGAGACTGATGGGTACGCTCACGCCCCTAGTATCCCCCGGCGAGCGTCGAACGGGGCACCGCCGGCTGTCCGAGACGTCACCTTCCCGCGCGGTCCCGCACATCTTCGCGGCACCTCCACGCACGCCTCCCGCCGAGGTAGGGCCTCCGGTCGCGAGGTAGACGTCGTCGGTTGCTACCTCGCGACCGAACGCTCTACCTCGCGCGCGGCCCGGGGCGGGACCGCGGTCGCGACGCCGCTCACGGCTACGTGAGGCGGACGGGGTCGATGATGTCGGCGAGGATCAGCAGCGCGCCGACGCCGACGAGGACCACGAACATCACGTACGCGACCGGCATCATCCGCGCCAGGTCGGCCGGCCCCGGGCGCGGGCGGCCGCGGACGCGCGCGACGGTGCGCTTGGCGCCCTCGTACAGCGCGTTGACCACGTGCCCGCCGTCGAGCGGCAGGAGCGGGATGAGGTTGAAGACGAACAGCGCGACGTTGAGCGCGGCGAGCAGCAGCAGCATCGTGACGACGCGGTCGAGCACCGGGCTCTCCGCGCCCGCGACGTCCACCGCGACGCGGCCGACCCCGACGACGCTCATCACGGAGTCCTGCCCGCGGGGCGCGTCGGTGAACGCGGCCTGGGCGGCCTCGTAGACCTTGACCGGCAGGGTGACGATGATGCCCGCCGTGCCGCTCACCTGCTGCCACGTGGCCTCCGCGGCCACGCCGATCCCGGCGGGCGCGCGCTCGACGGTCGGCGCGAACCCGACGAATCCGGCGGGCTTCGTGACCGGCTCGCCGTCGTCGTCGACGACGGGCGTCCCGTCCTCGGCCACGACCTGGCGCTCCACGTCGACGGGCGTGATGGTGAGGTCGACCTGCTCGCCGTCGCGCTCGACGACGACGGGCGTCGCCTGCCCGGCGGCGCCGCGGATCATGCCGGAGAGCTGGTCCCACGAGGTGACGTCCTCGCCGTCGAACGCCACGATCGTGTCGCCCGGCTGGAGCCCCGCGGCGGCGGCCGGCGAGGGGTCGGCGCCGGCGGCGCACTCCTGCTCCTCGTCCGTCACGGCGGACGGGACGCACGCGTTCACCGAGCCGACCGTGGTCGTGATCGCGGGCAGGCCGATGCCGACGCACACGATCGCCATGAGGACGAACGCGATGAGGAGGTTCATGAAGGGGCCGCCGAGCATGACGACGACCTTCTTGGGTGCGGAGAGGTTGTAGAACGCGCGGTGCTCCTCGCCCGGCCGGATCTCCTCCGTGCTGGCGTCCCGCGCGTCGGCCACGACCTGGGAGAAGAACCCGCCGCCGCGGGGACGCGCCCCCGCGGGCGCGGGCGGATACATGCCCACGAGGCGCACGTAGCCGCCGAGCGGGATCGCCTTGAGCCCGTACTCGGTCTCGCCCTTGGTCCGCGACCACAGTGTCGGGCCGAACCCGACCATGTACTGGCTCACGCGGACGCCGAACTTCTTCGCGGGCACCATGTGGCCGACCTCGTGCAGCGCGATCGAGACGACGATCCCGACCACGATCACCAGGATGCCGATCAGCGTGGCCATCGTTCCCTCTGCTCCCTCTCGACGTCCCGGGCGGCCCTCCCGCCCCGACGGTTGCTCGTCACCGGCGGTCCAGCACCTCGTGCGCGCGCGTGCGCGCCCACGCCTCGGCGTCCGCCACGTGCTCCAACGTCAGCGCGTGCGCGGGGGTTCCGTCGTGCGCCGCGAGCACGCGCTCGACCGTCGCCACGATGTCACCGAAACCTGCGCGTCCGCTGAGGAACGCCGCGACGGCCTCCTCGTTGGCCGCGTTGTACACCGCGGGGTGCGTGGCGCTCGCCGCCACGGCCGCACGCGCGAGGTTCACCGCGGGGAACGCCGTGTCGTCGAGCGGCTCGAACGTCCACGACGTCGCGGCGGACCAGTCGCACGGCGGGGTCACCGGGTCGAGCCGCTCGGGCCACGAGAGCCCGAGCGCGATGGGCAGGCGCATGTCGGGCGGCGACGCCTGCCCGATCGTCGAGCCGTCGACGAACTCGACCATCGAGTGCACGACGGACTGCGGGTGCACGACGACCGTGATGTCGTCGGCCGGGACGTCGAAGAGCAGGTGCGCCTCGATGAGCTCGAGGCCCTTGTTCATGAGGCTCGCGGAGTTCACCGTGACGACCGGACCCATGGCCCAGGTCGGGTGCGCGAGCGCCTGGTCGACGGTCGCTGCCTTGACCGCGTCGGCCTCCCAGCCGCGGAACGGGCCGCCCGAGGCCGTGAGGATCAGCCGGCGCACCTCCGGTCGCGTCCCCGACCGCAGGCACTGGGCGATGGCCGAGTGCTCGGAGTCCACCGGGACGATCTGGTCCGGGCGCTGCTGGGCCGCGCGGACGAGCGCTCCTCCGGCGACGAGCGACTCCTTGTTCGCGAGCGCGAGCGTCGACCCGGCCTGCAGCGCGGCGAGCGTCGGGCCGAGTCCCACCGACCCCGTGACCCCGTTGAGGACGACGTCGCTCCCCCGCCCCGCGAGCTCGGCGGCGGCGTCGGGCCCGGCGAGCACCTCGGGGGCGTCCCCGCGGCCGGCATAGGTCGCCGTGAGCGCCTCGCCGAGGGCCTTCGCGCGGGTCGCGTCCGCCACCCCGACCGTGCGCACGCCCAGGTCGGCCGCCTGGCGCGCCAGCAGGTCCACGTCGCCGCCGCCCGCCGAGAGCGCCTCGACCCGGAACCGGTCGGGGTGGGCCCGGACGACGTCGATCGCCTGCGTGCCGATCGACCCGGTCGAGCCGAGGATCGTCACGGTGCGGGGGGTGCGTGCGGGACTGTCGGGCATGGCTCCCATCCTTCCAGGCCGCCGGCGGTGCGCGGGCACCTCGCCGGTCGCGGCCTCAGGTCAGCGCGGGGCGGTCCACTCGAGCGTGTACCGGAAGAACAGGCGGCGGCGCAGACGGACGCCCGGCAGCAGCGCCCGGGCCGTGCGCCTGATCTCGTCGACGGAGTGCCGTGGGTCCCGGACCGGCATGCCCGGGGCGTCCGTCCCGGCGTCGCCCTGCCGCGCTCGGTGGGGGTGCTTCACGAGGCCCACGAGCGGGTTGAGCAGCGCGGACACGACGTCGACCGCGAGGTCCGTGGGCGTGGCGACCCGCGCGAGCCCCACGACGAGCAGCCGGCCGCCCGGCGCGAGGAGGTGCCGCGCGTGCCGGAGCGCCTCGTCCGGGTCGAGGTGGTGCAGCACCGCGACCATCGTCACCGCGTCGTACCCGCGGTGCTCCGGGGCACCGGCCCCCGGCCCGGGCGGGCCGGACGCGCCCGGCGAGCGGACGTCGTCGGGCGAGCGGACGTCGTCGAACCGGAACCGGCGCACCGTCACGGCGGGGTCGGCAGAGTGCCTCGCCCGGGCCTGGGCGACCATGCCCGCGTCGGCGTCGATCCCGTGCACCTCGGCGACCCGGGCCCGCAGCCGTCCCAGGAGCACGCCGGCGCCGCAGCCGACGTCGAGCACGACGCGGGCGTCGTGCGGCACGCGCTGCAGGACCCAGCCGTGGAAGTGCTCGTTGTGGTTCCAGGGGTGGCGGGCGTTGAACGCCGCCAGCGACGCGACCGCGCGCCGCAGCAGACGGCTCGACGTCGTCCGGGGATCGAGGCTCACGCGGGGCGGGGCGTCGTCACTCGACGCCGAGCAGCACCTCGATGGCGCGCGCGAAGAACGCGTCGACCGGGCCCTCCGCGTAGCCGTCGCGCCCGCGCGCCCGGCCGAACGTCGCGGACCGGATCTCGGCCGCCGTGATCGGCACCTGGCGGTCGAAGTAGGCGACGAGCCGGTCGCACAGGTCGTCGACGTCGTCGATGTCGTAGGCGGGCTTGCCGCGCTCCGCGAGCGCGAACTTCTCGCCGTCCGGGCGACCGAGTCGCCCGTAGAGCGTCCGCGCGCGCTCCGCGAGCGCGTTCATCCACGCCTGCTGCCCGTGCGCCGCGACGTACTCGGCCCGCTGGCGCGCGATGAACGCGCCCTCGAGCCGGTCGAGGGCGGCGTCGACCTCGTGCGTGTCGTAGCCGCCACGGACCAGGTCGAAGACCGACGCCTGGATCTCGGTGCTCGTGAGCCGCTCCGACACCCGGCCCTCGTAGACGTCACGAGCGTGCTCGAAGAAGTCGTCGACCTCCTCGGGGTCGTACCCGTTCCGGGTCTTCGACACCGTGGTGAACAGCGAACTCACTCGTCCTCCTCTGCAGCGAGCTGCCCGCAGGCGCCGTCGATGTCGCTGCCGCGGGTGTCACGGATCGTCGTCGGGATCCCGTGACCGCGCAATCGTGCCACGAACTCCGCCTCGACGGCAGGGTCGCTGGCCGTCCAGATCGATCCGGGCGTCGGGTTGAGCGGGATGGGGTTGACGTGGACCCAGCCGCGGCCGCGCGCGTCGAGCTTCTCGCCCAGGAGGTCGGCACGCCACGCGTGGTCGTTCATGTCCTTGATGAGCGCGTACTCGATGCTCACGCGGCGGCCCGTGACCTCGAAGTAGTGCCGGGCCGCGTCGAGGGTCTCGTCGACGCTCCACCGGGTGTTGATCGGCACGAGCTCGCTGCGCAGGTCGTCGTCCGGGGCGTGCAGCGACAGCGCGAGGGTCACCGGGATCCCCTCGTCGGCGAGCTTGCGCATCGCGGGCACGAGCCCGACCGTCGACACCGTGATGTTGCGTGCCGACATCCCGAGCCCGTCGGGCGCGGGGGCGACCAGACGGCGCACCGTGCCCATGACGGCCTTGTAGTTCGCGAGCGGCTCGCCCATGCCCATGAACACGAGGTTGTTGAGGCGCGTCGGGCCGCCGGGGATCTCGCCGTCCGCGAGCGACCGGGCCGCGGAGCGCACCTGCTCGACGATCTCCGCGACCGAGAGGTTGCGGGTCAGGCCGAGCTGGCCGGTCGCGCAGAACGGGCACGCCATGCCGCAGCCCGCCTGGCTCGACACGCACAGGGTCGAGCGCTGCGGGTAGCGCATGAGGACCGACTCGACCTTGGCGCCGTCGAAGAGGTGCCACAGCGTCTTCACGGTCGTGCCGCCGTCGGCCTCCATGCGCCGCGCCGCCGTGAGCAGCGGCGGGAAGAGCGCCTCGGCGAGCACGTCGCGCGTCGCCTTCGGCAGGTCCGTCATCGCCTCGGGGTCCCGCGTGAGGTGCGCGTAGTAGTGCGTCGCGAGCTGCTTGGCGCGGAACGGCTTCTCCCCGAGCTCGACGACGACGTCCCGCACCTCCTCGGGCGCGAGGTCGGCGAAGTGGCGCGGCGGCTTGCCGCGGCGCGGGGCCGACATGACGAGCGGCAGCGGCTTCGACTCCGCGGACGGGCGGACGGAACGGACGGTCATGAGGAGGTCCAAGCGTGGGGGGCGGTGCGGACGGGTGCGCCGCGCCGTGAGCCGGGCCGTCAGACGGCCAGGGCGAGCAGCACGTACACGAACGGGGCGGTGAGGAGCATGGAGTCGAGCCGGTCGAGGATGCCTCCGTGGCCGGGCAGGAGCGACCCCATGTCCTTCAATTCTAGGTCCCGCTTGACCATGGACTCGGCGAGGTCACCGATCGTCGCCGTGAGCGGGGCCAGGACGCCCAGCGCGACGCCGAGCAGCGGGCTCGCGCCGAGCCCCACGACCGCGCCGACGACCCCGACGGCGGTCGCGAGGACGAACGACCCCGCGAGCCCCTCCCACGACTTCTTCGGGCTCACGGACGGGGCGAGCGGGTGCCGCCCGAACAGGACGCCCGCGACGTACCCGCCGACGTCGTTCGCGACCGCGAGCAGGATGAACAGCAGGACGCGCACCCGACCGTCCGGCGCGGCCAGCATGAGCATGACGAAGCCCGCCATGAACGGCAGGTACGCCGCCGCGAAGGTCGCGGCGGCGGCGTCGCGCACGGCGGCCGTGCCCGACCCGTCGATCACGCGCCACACCACCGCCCCCGCCACGGTGAGCATGAAGGAGACGAGCAGCGCCTCGGGCCCCGAGTAGTACGAGGAGACGAGGATGCCGACCGTGCCCACGAGGAGCGGGAGCAGCGGGAGGTGCAGGTCGCGGCGCCGGAACGCCTGGGCGAGCTCCCACAGCGCCGCGCCCACCGCGACGGTCGCGAGCAGCACGAAGAGCTCGGGCCGGAAGGCGAGGCTGACCGCGACGAGCGCGAGCAGGCCGAGGCCCACCGCGATCGCCACGGGGAGGTTGCGGCCCGCCTTGGGTGCGCGCGCCGCGGTGGTGCCTTCGCCTGCGGCCGTCGAGGAGGTATCGGTCATCGGTGCGTGGAGGAGCTCGCCGAACGAGGTGCTCAGACCTCGAGCAGCTCGCTCTCCTTGCCCGCGAGCAGCGCGTCGACCTGGTCGACGTGCGTCTTCGTGAGGCCCTCGAGCTCCTTCTCGGCGCGCCCGACCTCGTCCTCGCCGGCCTCGCCGTCGCGCGCGATGCGGTCCAGCTCCTCCTTCGCCCGACGGCGGACGTTGCGGATCGCGACGCGCGAGTCCTCCGCCTTCGACTTCGCGAGCTTCACGAAGTCACGACGGCGCTCCTCGGTGAGGGCGGGCAGCACGACCCGGATGACGTTGCCGTCGTTCGAGGGGTTCACCCCGAGGTCGGAGTCGCGCAGCGCCTTCTCCACCGCGGTCATCGAGCTCTTGTCGAACGGGGAGACGAGGATCGTGCGCGCCTCGGTCACCGTGAAGGACGCGAGCTGCTGCAGCGGGGTCGGGGCGCCGTAGTAGTCGACCGTGATCTTGTTGAACATCGCGGCGTTCGCACGGCCCGTGCGGATCGCGGCGAAGTCCTCCTTGGCCACCTCGACGGCCTTGTCCATCTTCTCCTCGGCCTCGAGGAGGGTCTCGTCGATCACCAGTGCTCCTTCGTCGTTCGTCGTGGGTCGGTCCGTGCGGTCGTGGCCGGGATCACCGGCCTGGTCGCACCGGTGTCAGTCGGTCGTGACCAGTGTGCCAATATTCTCGCCGACCAGGGCGCGCGTGACGTTCCCCGGCTCGCTCATGCCGAACACGCGCATGCGCACGTCGTTGTCCCGGCACAGGCTCAGCGCCGTCGCGTCCATGACCCCGAGGTCGTTGACGAGCGCGTCGGTGTAGGTGAGGTGGTCGAGCTTGGTGGCCGAGGGGTCCGTGCGCGGGTCCGCCGTGTAGACGCCGTCGACGCCGTTCTTGCCCATGAGGACCTCCTGGCAGTGCGTCTCGAGGGCGCGCTGCACGGAGACCGTGTCGGTCGAGAAGTACGGCATCCCGGCACCGGCGCCGAAGATGACGACGCGGCCCTTCTCGAGGTGCCGGATCGCGCGCAGCGGGATGTAGGGCTCGGCGACCTGGCCCATCGCGATGGCGGTCTGCACGCGCGTCTTCACCCCCGCCTGCTCGAGGAAGTCCTGGAGCGCGAGGCAGTTCATCACCGTGCCCAGCATGCCCATGTAGTCGGCACGGGCGCGGTCGAGCCCGCGCTGGGAGAGCTCCGCCCCGCGGAAGAAGTTGCCGCCACCGACCACGATGGCGACCTGGACGCCCTGCTCGACCGCGGCCGCGATCTCCTGGGCGACGCGCTGGACGACGTCGGGCGCGAGGCCGATCTGCCCGCCGCCGAACGTCTCGCCCGACAGCTTGAGGAGCACCCGCCGGTGCTCGGTCCCCGTCCGGGGCTCGGTCTGCTCGCCTGCCGTCACTGTCGACACCTGTCCTTCGTCCTGGCCCGGTGGGGCGGGGTGGTCCTGCTCCGCCGTCGTCCACCTGATGGTGCGGCACGTCGGCGGTCGTCGCGCGCCCGGGCCGGGCCCGGGTGCGCGGTCGGCCCGGACCCGCCGTCCACGAGACGACGGGGCCGGGCCGACGGGGGCGTCAGGCGCCGACGCGGTAGCGCACGAACTCCGTGATGGTGCCGCCGGCCTCGGAGACGACCTGGCCGACCGTCTTCTTCGGGTCCTTCGCGAGCGGCTGGTCGACGAGGACGACGTCCTTGAAGAAGCCGTTGAGACGACCCTCGACGATCTTCGGCAGCGCGGCCTCCGGCTTGCCCTCGTTGCGCGAGGTCTCCTCGGCGATGCGGCGCTCGTTCTCGACCGTCTCGGCCGGGACCTCGTCGCGCGAGAGGTAGGTCGGGGACATCGCGGCGACGTGCTGCGCGACGTCCTTCGCGACGGCCTCGCCCGCGGCGTCCGTGGCGACGACGACGCCGATCGACGGCGGCAGGTCGCGCGCGGTGCGGTGCAGGTACGCGGTGACGCGCTCGCCCGCGACGCGGGTCACGCGGCGCAGGACGATCTTCTCGCCGAGCGTCGCGGCCTGGTTGTCGATGACCTGCTGGACGGTCTCGCCGTCCGCGTCCGCGGCGAGCGCCGCGTCCGCGTCGCGCGCACCGGCCTCGGCCGCGGCCTTGAGCACGCGGTCCGCGAGGGAGATGAACGTGTCGTTCTTCGCGACGAAGTCCGTCTCGGAGTTCAGCTCGATGAGCGTCGCGACCTGGCCACCCTCGGTGTCGCGGATGTCGACGGCGACGAGGCCCTCGGAGGTCGAGCGGCCCTCGCGCTTGGCGACGCCCTTCAGACCCTTGACACGGATGATCTCGAGCGCCTTGTCCGCGTCGCCGCCCGCCTCGTCGAGAGCCTTCTTGACGTCGAGCATGCCGGCGCCGGTGCGCTCGCGCAGGGCCTTGATGTCAGCGGCGGTGTAGTTCGCCATGATGGTTCCTCACTCGTGGTTCGTCACGGGTACTTCGTCACAAGCGACGTGCTGGCGGCACCGCGTCGGTGCCCGGTACGCCGGTGGTACGGCACGGGGGGGGGGGGGGGGGGGGGGGGGGGGGGGGGAGGGGGGGTGGGNCCGTCCCCCCCCCCCCCCCCCCCCCCCCCCCCCCCCCCCCCCCCCGGGACGTCACTTGGTCTCGTCGGCCTCGGCGTCGGCGACCACGGCCTCGGCGTCCGCGACGACGGCAGCCTCGGCGGCGGCCTCCTCGACGACCTCGGCGGTGGCGTCACCCGGCTCCTCGGCGGCGACCTCGGCGGCAGCCTCGGCCACGCCCTCGGCCGCGGCGGCCTCGACGTTCGCCTCGGCGGCCTTCTCGTCCGCCTCGAGCTGCTGCTCGGCGCCGGCGAGGAGCTCGCGCTCCCACTCGGCCAGCGGCTCGGCGGAGGCGCCCGCCTCGGCCTCGGCGCCCGAGCGGCCCGAGTGACGCTGGAGCAGACCCTCGGCGACGGCGTCCGCGATGACACGCGTGAGCAGCGTCACGGAGCGGATCGCGTCGTCGTTGCCCGGGATCTTGTAGTCCACGACGTCGGGGTCGCAGTTGGTGTCGAGGATCGCGACGATCGGGATGTGGAGCTTGCGCGCCTCGTCGACCGCGAGGTGCTCCTTGTTCGTGTCGACGATCCACACGGCGGAGGGGACCTTCGCCATGTCGCGGATGCCGCCGAGCGTGCGGGCGAGCTTGTCCTTCTCGCGACGCAGGACGAGGAGCTCCTTCTTCGTGAGCGCCGAGCCGGCGACGTCGTCGAAGTCGATCTCCTCGAGCTCCTTGAGGCGCTGGAGACGCTTGTGCACCGTGGTGAAGTTGGTGAGCATGCCGCCGAGCCAGCGGTGGTTCACGTAGGGCATCCCGACGCGCGCGGCCTGCTCGGCCACGGGCTCCTGAGCCTGCTTCTTGGTGCCGACGAAGAGGATGGAGCCGCCGTGCGCGACGGTCTCCTTGACGAACTCGTACGCGCGGTCGATGTACGACAGCGACTGCTGGAGGTCGACGATGTAGATGCCGTTGCGCTCGGTGAAGATGAAGCGCTTCATCTTCGGGTTCCAACGGCGGGTCTGGTGCCCGAAGTGGACACCGCTCTCGAGGAGCTGGCGCATGGTCACGACGGCCATGACACGTCCTTTCGCCGTGCGGCCCGGGATCCACCCGGTGCGCGCACGCTTCTGGCGGCCCCTCCCGTAGGACGGGCCGCGGTGCGGTTGTCGGTGACGACCCTGGTGGTCGCACCCCTGGCGCCACCCGTGCCGACGCCTGCGGCGCACCGTGGACGGTGCGAGCAGGACCGACGCCGGACGCGGCCCCGCCCGGACCCGGACGGACCGGGAGACGAGGGCGAGGACGTGACGCGCGAAGTCGACCGGCTCCGTCCTCGGCCGAGGTGGTTCCCTCGGGCCGGGCACGGCGAACGCGCCGGTCGCAGCGGCAAGTCTACCCGACGGCAGGGCCGACCACAGCCGCCGTCGTGCGCGCTCGCGCGGACCGCTCGTCCACAGCCGAGGCCGCCGCGCCCGCGCCTGCTCGCGCTCCTCCGGCACGCTGGCGCCGTGACCGTCGACCACGCCCGTGCCCCGTCCGCCCGCTCGTCCGCTCGACGGGCGGTCCGTGCCGCCGACGGACGGTCCGACCGCGCGTCCGGCCGTCTCCCCGCGCGTCCGCCCGATCGGCCGCGGGGCGGTGGCGCCGGGCGCCCGCAGGGCCGCCCGGTCGGCCTCCCGCCCGGCCGCGCCACCCGACGTCGTGCCCGGCTCCGGGGGGCTGTCCTGGCGCTCGGCGTGCTCGTCGCCCTCGGCACGCCCGTCGCCGGGGCGGCGACGACTCCCGACGTCGGCCAGGGAGCCGCCTCGACCGGGTGGGTCCCCCCGCTCGACCGGGACGTCGCCGACCTGGGCGTGCTCGCACCGTTCGACCCGCCCGAGCACGACTGGCTGCCAGGACACCGCGGCGTCGACCTCGCGGCTGCCCCCGCCGAGACCGTCCTCTCGCCTGCTCCCGGCGTGGTGTCGTTCGCCGGGGCCGTGGCGGGCCGCGACGTGGTCGTGATCCTGCACGACGACGGCCTGCGCACCTCGCTCGAGCCGGTGACGGCGTCCGTCGGGCGCGGCGAGCGCGTCGCGCCCGGCTCCGCGCTCGGCACCGTGCAGCCCGCGGAGAGCGCCCCGGGGAGCCACTGCGCCGCCACGTGCGTGCACTGGGGCGTGCGGCGCGGCGAGCGCTACCTCGACCCGCTGGCTCTCCTCGGCGACCGCCCCCCGGTCGTGCTGCTGCCCCTCGGCGAGGGCTGACCGGGCCGTCCGCGACGACGCGCTCACGCGCGCGGGAACCCCGGTCGTTCCGCTCTCCCTCGGCGACGGCCGACCGGGGCCCGACGAGGACGCGCTCAGGCGCGCGGGAACGCCTGCTCGAACGAGCTGCGCAGCCGCTCCGCGGTCACGTGCGTGTAGCGCTGCGTCGTCGCGAGCGAGGAGTGCCCGAGGATCTCCTGCACGCTGCGCAGGTCCGAGCCTCCCGCGAGGAGGTGCGTCGCGGCGCTGTGCCGCAGGTCGTGCGGAGCGACGTCGTCGACGCCCGCGGCCGCCGCGAGGCGGTGCACCGCCTCGCGGACCTGCCGCTGCCCCCAGCGTCCGCCGCGGTCGCCCAGCAAGAGCGCGGGGCCCGAGCGCGCGGTGACGAGGGCGGGCCGCCCCACGTCGAGCCAGCGGGTCACCGCGCGCGCCGCCGGCACGCCGAACGGCACGACGCGCTCCTTGTCGCCCTTCCCGAGCACGCGCACCACGCGCTGCGCGAGGTCCACGTCGTCGACGTCGACCCCCGCGAGCTCGCCGACGCGGATCCCCGCCCCGTAGAGGAGCTCGACGGCGGCCCACTCGCGCAGCCGGGCCGGCTCGCCCTCGACAGCGGAGTCGCGTGCGGCGTCGAGCATGCGCGCCGCCGCGTCGACCGCGAGGACGGTCGGCAGGGTGCGGGGCACGCGCGGGCTCGCGAGCCGCGCCGCCGGGTCGGAGTCGACGCGTCCGGTGCGCCGCGCCCAGTCGAAGAACGCCCGCGCCGCCGCACCACGTCGGGCGAGGGTCGCGCGGGCCAGCCCGCGCTCCGACTGCGTGGTGAGCCACGCACGCAGCGCGGCGAGGTCGACGTCACGAGGCACCGACGCACCGTGGCGGACGGCGTGCCGCAGCAGCGACTCGACGTCGCCGGTGTAGGCGCGGACCGTGTGCGCCGACGTCCCCTGCGCCACCTCGAGGTGCACCGCGAAGTCCGCGAGCGCGGCACGCATCGCCTCGGGCAGCGCGACGCCGGGTGCCGCGGTGCGCTCGTCCGCGGCACGTTCCTCGGTGCGGTCGGCTCGTGTCACTCCCCCAGTCTCGCGCGCGGCGGGCCCGGGCCCGCGGAGGCGCTCCGCCCACCGTGCACTGCTCACCACCCGTGGCTCACGGCTCACCGCCTGCGACAGTCTGCCCGCGAGGCGCCGCGCGGCGCGAGGCACGAGGCGCGAGGCACGAGGCACGAGGCGGGGCGAGGCACGAGGCGGCGCGAGGCACGACAGACGCGGAGCGAGGCGCGCGGCTCATGGCTCACGCACCCGCCGCCAGCCGACAGGCGCCCGCTCGGCGAGGCCGCGGGCCTCGAGCCTCCCCAGCGCACCGACCACGTCCGCCACGGCAAGACCGGCGGCGCGAGCCATCGCCTCGGTCGTGGCTCCGGCGCGCAGCGGGAGCGCGTCCCAGGTACGTGTCTCGACAGGGTCCAGGTCGTCGTACGGGGCGGAGTGCGCCGCACGCCACGAGCTCGGGGCGGGTGCGGCCGGTGCCGCGTCCCGCGCGAGGTCGCCCGCCAGCTCGACGACCTCGTCCGCGTCGGTGACGCACACCGCCACACCGTCGCGCAGCAGCCGGTGGCACCCGGTCGACGCCATCGACGTCACGGGCCCGGGCACGGCACCCACCGGCCGCGAGAGCTCCGCGGCGCGCGACGCCGTGCTGAGCGAGCCCGAGCGCCAGGCCGCCTCGACGACGACCGTCGCGCTCGCGAACGCCGCGATCAGCCGGTTGCGCAGGAGGAACCGCACCCGGCTCGGGACCGATCCGGGCGGGACCTCCGAGACGACCGCGCCGCCCGCCTCGACGACCGAGCGGAGCAGGTCGACGTTCCCGGCCGGGTAGAACCGGTCCACGCCGCCCGCGAGGAACGCGACCGTCGGTCCGCCGGAGAGGATCGCCGCCCGGTGCGCCGCCGCGTCGATCCCGTACGCACCGCCGGACACGACGGTGAAGCCCCGCGCCACGAGCCCCGCCGCGATCTCACCCGTCACGTGGCGGCCGTAGTCGGTGCAGGCACGGGCGCCGACCACCGCGACCGAGCGCGCGGCGAGGTCCTGCACCCCCGCGCGCCCTCGCACCCACAGCGCGAGCGGGCGCACGGGGCCGAGGTCGTCGAGGCCGGACGGCCACCGGTCGTCGCCCGGCACGACGAACGTGCCGCCGAGGCGATCGAGCACGCGCAGCTCACGGCGGGGGTCCAGCCCGTCGAGGCGCGGCGCCCACCGCCCGACGGCGCGCAGGAGCCGTGCCACCGACCGGGCGCGCGGGTCGTGCTCCGCCACGCGTGCGTCGGTCGACCGGCCCACCGGGTCGCGCGCGGTCACTCCCGGGTCGGTCGAGCGCGCCACCGGGCCGATCCCGTTCTCGCACGCGTCGGGAGCAGGATCGACCGCAGGCAGGCTCGTGGGTCCTTCCCGGGCCGGAGGCGCGCCGTCGTCCGCGAGCCGGACCAGCGCGCGGCGCGCACCGGCCGGGTCACGGGCCGCCTCGTGGAGCCACTCGAGCGCGGGACCGGCGCCGAGCTGGTCGACGAGCGCGACCGCGACCTGGTCGCCCGGTTCCGCGATGCGCGACCACGCCGCGCGCGCGAGGCGTTCGTCGAGGACGTCGAACACCGGGCGTCCGTCCCCGGTGCCCGAGCCGCGCTCAGGCACGGTAGCCCCGGGTGCGCAGCGCGAGCCCGGTCCCGACGTCCGCCCGGGTGGGCGCGGCGCGCCCGGCCAGGTCGGCGACGGTCCAGGCCAGGCGCAGGACGCGGTCCGCGCCACGCAGGCTCAGGGTGCCGCGGTCGAGCGCGCGGTCCACGTCGGCCAGGAGGCCGGCGTCGGGGCCGAGCTGCTCGCGCAGCCACGTGCCGGGCACCTCGCCGTTGGTGCGCCACGGCGTGCCGCCGAGCCGGGACGCGGCCGCCTCCCTGGCTGCGGCGACGCGCGCCGCGACGACCGCGCTCGGCTCCGGGGCCGCTGCTCGCGCGCGCTCGACCCGGGTCACCGGCCGGACCTCGACCTGCACGTCCACGCGGTCGAGGAGCGGCCCGGAGAGCCGCCCGAAGTACCGGCGCTGCGCCACCGACGAGCACGTGCACGCGAGGCCCTTGCCGACGCCCTGGCCGCACGGGCACGGGTTGGCGGCGAGGACGAGCTGGAAGCGCGCGGGGTAGCGCGCCGTCCCGCCCGCCCGGTGGATGACGAGCTCGCCGTGCTCGAGCGGCTGGCGCAGCGTCTGGAGGACGCGGGCGCCGAACTCGGGTGCCTCGTCGAGGAAGAGCACGCCCCGGTGCGCGCGCGACGCGGCCCCGGGTCGCGGCAGGCCGCTGCCCCCGCCGACGATGGCGGCGGGCGTCGCAGTGTGGTGCGGGTCCTCGTAGGGCGGGCGGTGGACCAGCCCCGCGCCGGGGTCGAACACCCCCGCCACCGAGTGGACGGCGGTGACCTCGACCGCCTCGCTCTCCGTGAGGTCCGGCAGGATCCCCGGGAGCCGCGACGCGAGCATCGTCTTGCCCGCGCCCGGCGCCCCGACGAGGAGCAGGTGGTGGCCGCCCGCGGCGGCCACCTCGAGCGCGTGCCGCGCCTCGTCCTGCCCGACGACCTCCGAGAGGTCCCCGGGGCGGGCCACGGGCACGACGGGCCGCGGGACCACGACGGGCGTCGCTACCTCGTCCGCGCCCTCGAGAGACGCGCCGTGGAGCCGCGCGACGTCCGCGAGGCTCGCCGCCCCGACCACCCGGGCACCGGGCACGAGGCGCGCCTCCGCCACGTCGGCCGCCGGCACCACGACGTCCGGGAACCCGGCCGCGACCGCGGCCGCCACGGCCGGCAGGACGCCGCGCACGGGCTGGAGCCGGCCGTCGAGACCCAGCTCGCCCAGGTGCACGACGCCGTCCGCCGCACCTGCGGGCAGCACCTGGGCACCGGCGAGCAGCGCGACGGCGATCGCGACGTCGAAGCCCGTCCCGGACTTCGGCAGCGCCGCCGGCGAGAGGTTGATCGTGACCTTGCGCTGGGGCCACGCGATGCCCGAGGAGGTCACCGCGGCGCGCACACGGTCGCGCGACTCGCTCAGGGCGGTGTCCGGCAGCCCCACGAGGACGAAGCCGGGGACGGACGCCGCGAGGTGGGCCTGCACCTCGACGACGTGACCGGAGAGCCCGACGAGCGCGACCGCGCGCGTGGTCCCGAGCCCCATCAGGCGCTCACCCCGACGAGGTGCTCGACCCGTGCCGCACCGGCACGCGCCACGAGGACCGCGACGACGTCGATCCGGACCGATCGGGCGCGGACGTCGTGCGTCGCGAGCCACTCCCCCGTGAGCCGGCGCAGGCGGCCGAGCTTCGCGGGCGTGACGGCCTGCGCCGGGTGCCCGAACCCCGTGCCGCGCCGGGTCTTGACCTCGACGGCCACGAGCACGTCCCCGTCGAGCGCGACGACGTCGAGCTCGCCGCGCGTCCCGCGCCAGTTGCGGTCGAGGAGCGTCCAGCCCGCCTCGACCAGGTGGGCCGCGGCCACCTTCTCCCCGTACCGCCCGACGGCGTCGTTCGCTCCCATGGGCTCACCTCCGCGGCCCACCGTGGGGCAGGGCGCGGGGGCGGCGCCAGGGGCGCCGGGCGGCCTGTGGAGCCGCCGTCAGGCAGCGGTCCTGTGCACGGCCACGACGGGCGTCAGAGCTGGAGCTCGGCCTTCGCGAGCTCCTCGACGTTCACGTCCTTGAACGTCACGACGCGCACCGACTTCACGAACCGCGCGGAGCGGTACACGTCCCAGACCCACGCGTCGGCGAGCCGCAGCTCGAAGTAGACCTCACCGGCGGCGGATCGCACCTGGAGGTCGACCTGGTTCGCCAGGTAGAAACGGCGTTCGGTCTCCACCACGTACGAGAACAGCCCCACCACGTCGCGGTACTCGCGGTACAGCGCGAGCTCCATCTCGGTCTCGTAGTTCTCCAGGTCTTCGGCGCTCACGGCTCCATCATGGACCATCGGCGGCCACCGGACCGGTCGGAGGACACCGCTCAGCTCGTCGGCAGACCGGCCTCGGGGTCGAGCTCGAGCACGTCGACCGGGTCGCCGTACGCCGGGACGTCGATGCCCTCGTCACCGCGCTCGGGCAGCCGCCAGGACCGCCGGTGCTGCGGCGTCGGACCGTGCGCGCGCAGGGCCTCGACGTGCGCCGCCGCGCCGTAGCCCTTGTTCTGGTCCCACCCGAAGGCCGGGTACTGGCGCGCCAGGCTCGTCATGAGGCCGTCGCGCTCCGTCTTCGCGAGCACGCTCGCGGCGGCGACCGACGCGCACTGCAGGTCGGCCTTGACGAGCGTGCGCACGCGCGGGTCGACGAGCCGGACGTCGTCGTGCGGGTCGAGGTCGAACGCCTCGAAGAGGTCCACCGCCGAGGGGCGGCTCAGCCAGTCGTGCTTGCCGTCGAGCAGGACCGTGTCGACGTCGCCGACCGTCCGGCGCACCTGGGCGAGCGCACGGCGGCCCGCGAGCCGGAGCGCGCCCACGATCCCGTGCGCGTCGATCTCGGCCGGACCCGCGTGGCCGACGGCCCACGCGACGCACCACGAGCGTGCGAGGGGCACGAGCGCCTCGCGCGCCGCCGCGGTGAGCAGCTTGGAGTCCGTGAGCCCGGGCGGGCAGGGCTTCGTCGCGAGGTCGACGACGACGACCCCGACCGACACCGGCCCGGCGAGCGCGCCACGACCGACCTCGTCCATCCCGGCGACGAGCCGCGCGCCGTCGCGCAGCATGGCGCGCTCCTGGCGCAGGTCGGGCCGACGACGCGCGGGTGCCCGGCGCGCCGGAGCCCGCGCGGGCTCCGGCCGGGCGACGGCGTCGAGCGTCACGGCTCCACCTCGGGGACGTCGGCGAACACGTCGCCGGGGTTGCGCAGCAGACCGACGTGCGACAACGGCCACACCTTGACGAACGCCGTGCCCACGACGTTGCTCATCGGCACGAACCCGCCCCCGGGCTTGCCCGTGTTGTAGCGCGAGTCCGCGGAGTTCTGCCGGTTGTCGCCCATGACGAACAGCATGTCGGCGGGGACCGTGTGGTCGAACGCGTCCTGGCTGGGGATCGAACCCGGCTTGATGTACGTCTCGTCGACGGGCACGTCGTTGACGCTCACGCGACCCTCCGCGTCGCAGCACACGACGTGGTCGCCCGGGACGCCGATGACGCGCTTGATGAGGTGCTCCCCCGTGTCCTGCGGCAGGAGGCCGACGAACGTCAGCGCCGCACGGACGGCCTCGGACACCGGGCTCTCGTCCTGGGGCTCCGGCGGCGGCAGCCAGCCGCCCGGGTCCTTGAACACGACGATGTCGCCGCGGTGCACGTCGAACACACCGGGCACGAGACGGGAGACCATCACGCGGTCGCCCTCGACGAGCGTGTCCTCCATCGAGGCGCTCGGGATGAAGAACGCCTGCACGAGGAACGTCTTGATGAGCAAGGAGAGCACGAGCGCGCTGACCACGATGATCGCGGTCTCGCGCAGGAGCGACGACTTGCGCGGGCGCTCGCGCGGGGCGCTCTCCGCCCCCTCCGCCGCCAGGTGCTGGCCGTGCGGGGAGCGCCCGTCGTCCTCGGGGCCGAGCGCCGCGCGCTCGGTGCCGGCGTCGGGCTGCGGGCCGCGGGGCGGGGCGCTGTCGGTCACGCGTTCACAATGCCACCTCGGGCCGCGATCCGGGAAACGGAACCGGCCCGCGGACGGCGGCACCGGGTACGCCGACGGCGGCCGCCCCGGGAGGGACGGCCGCCGTCGGACGAGCGGAGCGGCGGTGTCGGTCGACAGCCGATCAGCGGTTGGGCGCGGTGTCGCGCTTCTCCTTGATCTTCGCCTTCTTGCCGCGCAGCGCGCGCAGGTAGTACAGCTTGGCGCGACGCACGTCACCGCGCGTCACGACCTCGACGGAATCGATGGACGGCGAGTGCACGGGGAACGTGCGCTCGACACCCACGCCGAAGCTGATCTTGCGGACCGTGAACGTCTCGCGGACGCCGCTGCCCTGACGGGCGATGACGACACCCTGGAACGCCTGGACGCGGGAGCGGGTGCCCTCGACGACCTTCACGTTGACCTTGAGCGTGTCGCCGGGACGGAACTCCGGGACGTCGCTGCGCAGCGATGCTGCGTCGACGCTGTCCAGCGTGTGCATGGTGCTTCTCCTCGCCCGCCACAGGTCGGACGCGTGCTCGTGGGCCCGGACAGGCCGGGCCGTCGTCGAATCGGTGGGGTGTGCCGTGCTGCGCGTGGACGGTCGACGACCTCGCGGTCGTCGGGTCCGTCGTGCCAGTCCGCCCGAGGATCGGGCGCGGGCTCCCCTGTGGCAGAGGTCCGGGGCGGCACACACCGATCGACCATTCTGCCACACCCGAGGGTCGGTGCGGCAGCCACGGACGACCGCGCGTGCCCGCGCCGCGCGGCCCGGCTCAGCGGGCGTCGTCGGCGGGGCGCTCCAGGTGGCCGTCGACGACGTCCCAGCCGGCCTCGGCGAGGACCGCCAGGTCGTGCCGGTCGAGGGCCGCGACGTCGAGCGCGCGCACCATGTCCGGGCGGCGGCGGGCGGTACGACGCAGGGCCTCGTCCCGGCGCCACCGCCGGATCCGGGCGTGGTGCCCGGACAGCAGGACGTCGGGAACCTCGAGGTCGTCCCACACGGGCGGCTTCGTGTAGACGGGATACTCCAGGAGCCCCGCCGCCCCGTGCGACTCCTCGACGAGCGACTCCGGGTTGCCCACGACGCCGGGCAGCAGCCGCCCGACGGCCTCGATCATCACGAGCGCCGCGACCTCGCCGCCGTTGAGCACGTAGTCGCCGATCGAGAGCTCGCTGACGCGCATCCCGGCGGCACGGTAGTGCTCCGCCACGCGCGCGTCGATGCCCTCGTAGCGTCCGCAGGCGACGACGAGGTGCTCCTCCGTCGCGAGCTCCTCCGCGGTGCGCTGGGTGAAGGTCGCGCCCGACGGCGTCGGCACGACCAGGTGCACCGCGCTCGCCTCGCCCCCAGGCGCCTCGGCCGAGAGGCCGGACACGTCGTCGATCGCCCGCCCCCACACGTCGGGGCGCATGACCATCCCCGCGCCGCCGCCGAACGGCGTGTCGTCGACCGTGCGGTGCCGGTCCGAAGTCCAGTCGCGCAGGTCGTGGACGCGCAGGTCGAGGATCCCGGCCGTGCGGGCCTTGCCGACGAGCGACAGGTCCAGCGCGGCGAGGTAGTCGGGGAAGATCGTGACGACGTCGATCCGCACGTCAGGCCTCGCCGTCGGCCGGGGCGTCCTGCGGCCCGGGCGCGTCCGCCGCGTCGCCGGCGCTCGGCGCCGCGACCTCCAGGCGCTCCGCGTCCGACGCGAGCAGGCCGCCCGGCGGGTCGAGCACGACCCGGCCGCCGGCCACGTCGACGACGGGCACGATCTGCCGGACGAAGGGCACGAGCGTGCGGGCGCCGTCCGGCTCGCGCAGCACGAGCACGTCGTGCGCGGGCAGGTGCTCGAGGCCCTCGACGCGCCCCAGCACGCGCCCGTCCGCGCTCTCGGCGCGGAGCCCGGCGAGCTCGTGCGGGTACCACGCGTCCTCCTCGTCGGACGCCTCGACCTCGACGACGAGCTCGACGCCCCGCAGCGCCTCGGCGCCCGTGCGGTCGCGCACGCCCTCGAAGCCGACGAGCCAGCGGCCCTGGTGGACGCGCACGGTGGCGACGGTGAGGGGGCCGGCGTCGGCGGGTCGCGTCTCCAGACGCTCCCCCACCGCGAGGCGCTCCTCCGGCTCGTCGGTGCGCAGGTCGAGGGCGACCTCGCCTCGCAGCCCGTGCGCCTTGCCGACGCGCGCGACCGTCAGCTCCATCGTCGTGTCTCCTCGTGTGGTGCTGGATGGGACGGGTGCGCGCCGGTCCTCCGGCGGCGGACGCAGGAAGGCCCGGGCCGCCGGTGGCGGGCCGGGCCTTGCCCGTCGCCCCTCGCGGGGCGTCGTCGGTGCGGGCCTCAGCGGCGGTCGACGTCCACGACGTCGACGCGGACCGGCCCGTCGGTCGCGAGCGCGCCGATGACCGTGCGCAGGGCACGGGCGGTGCGCCCGCCGCGACCGATGACGCGGCCGAGGTCCTCCGGGTGCACCCGGACCTCGAGCAGGTCACCGCGACGCAGCGTCTTCGTGGCCACGCGGACGTCGTCCGGGTTGTCCACGATGCCGCGCACGAGGTGCTCGAGGGCCTCGGCGATCATCAGGCCTGCTCGTCGGCAGCGGCCTCGTCGGCCGCGTCGGCGGTCTCCTCGGCCGGAGCCTCGGTCTTCTTCTCGGCAGCCTTGGCCTTGACCTTCTCGGCGTCCGCGGCGGCGGCCTCGATGGCGGCGGTCGGGTCGACCTTCTCGCCCTTGACCTTGAGCGTGCCCTCGGCGCCGGGCAGGCCCTTGAACTTCTGCCAGTCGCCGGTGACCTTGAGGAGCGCGAGCACCTGCTCCGTCGGCTGCGCGCCGACGCCGAGCCAGTACTGGGCGCGGTCCGAGGTGATCTCGATGAACGAGGGCTCCTCGGTGGGGTGGTACTTGCCGATCTCCTCGATCACACGACCGTCGCGCTTGGTGCGCGAGTCGGCGACGACGACACGGTAGTACGGCGCACGGATCTTGCCGAGACGCTTCAGACGAATCTTGACGGCCACAGTGGTGGTCTCTCCTGGTTCTGGTTCGGGCGAACCCGCGATCGTCCCGTGGGGACAGGACGAGGAAGGGGTTCAGGACACGGCACGCGCCGGAGAGAGGGGCCGGGGCACGCCGAGTACCGGGACATTGTGCCAGACCGTACGGGCGCTGACCAACATCGCCCGCTCCCGAGCGTCCGGCCACGGTGTAGAGTCCCGCCTCACGTGGCCACCGCCGCGCGGCGCCGGGGCCGGTCCCGGACCGTCAGAAGGAACCGCATGGCCGAGCCCCACGGCGCACCGCAGCGCCCCCACCACCGTACCGTCGTCGACGGTGTCCCCGTCCTCTGGGCGGACCTCGCCACGGACCCGACCGTGACGCTCCTCTTCGGGGTCGGCCTCCAGGACATGGACCCACGGACGGTGGGCATCACCCATCTGGTGGAGCACCTCGTCATGCGCCGCGTGGGTCGCGTCGACATCCCCCACAACGCGGAGTCGACGCTGCGTTCCACCTCGTTCTACGCGACCGGCCGGCCGGACCAGCTCGTCGACTTCGTCGACCGTGCGTGCCGCGCGGTCCGAGAGCTGAGCACGGTGACGCCGGAGGAGGTCGACCTCGAACGGCGGACCGTGCTCGCCGAGGTCGGGCGCGAGAGTCTGTACGCGGCGCACGACGCGTTCACGGTCCGCTACGGACCGTCTCTGGCACCGGGGTCGCCGCGCTCTCGCACACGCGGCTCATGGACTGGACGATCGACGAGGTACGGGAGACTGCCGCACGGTGGTTCCACCGGGACAACGCCGTGCTCGTGAGCACCGCTCCCCTGCCGGAAGGCCTCCGCCTGGAGCTTCCCTCGGGGCCGCCGGTCGCCCGGCTGCCGCACCCTCCGTCGGCGCTCCCCGGCCCCTCGTGGGCCGAGCACAGCAGCGACGAGCTCGTGCTGTCCGGCGAGTGCTCGACGGAGCACGACGACGCCACCCGCATCCTCGCGACCGCCGTGCTCACCGAGGCGCTCAACGCGACGCTGCGGACGGCTCAGGGAGACGTCTACACGGTCCAGTCGATGGCGGTCCAGATCGACGACGTCCGCGACGTCCTGACGATCGCGGCCGATCCAGGACCCGAGCGGGTGTGCGACGTCCTCGTCACCGCCCTGGACGTCCTCGAACGCCTCGCGGTCTCCGGGCCGGGTCCCGACGAGCTGGAGCGCGCCCGGGCGGTGCTCGCGAACGAGCTCGACCTCGTGGCCTCCCACGCCTGGTGGCTCGACCTCGCGGCGTCCTACGAGCTGCGTGGTTTCGCGGCCTCCCCGCCCGGCGAGGTGAGCGAACGACTCCCGCTGGTGTCCGGCCGAGCCGTCGCGTCCGTGCTGGCGGAGCTCCGCAGCACCCTCCTCGTCTGCCTCCCCGCGGGCCACGCCCCGCACGACGAGGCGCTGGCGCGGCTCGCGAAGGACCGCCTCGCCGCGGTGTCGCTCCTCGACGACACGACCCCTGTCCCGCGCCGCGGGGGCTCCCGCCACAAGGCCCGGCTCTTCTCCCCGGCCAGGGGATCGAGCGTCCGGCTCCTCGAGGACCGGTTCGTCCTCGCCGACCCCGGTGCGACGTACACGATCCGCCACCAGGACGTCCTCCTCGCCGGCGTCGACGAGGACGGCGACGTCGAGCTCGTCACGGCACGCGGCGCCAGCGTCGTCCTCGTGCCGGCCTTCTTCCGGAACCTCGCCGCCCCGCTCGCCGGCGCGGTCGACCGGCTCGGGCCCACGGTGCGCTACGTCAAGTCCACCGCTGCGGGGAAGACCGGCGACCCGGCACCTGTCCCCGCGCGCTGACCTTCACCGTCGCGCCGTCAGCCCGCGGGCGCCACGATCTCGCCGCGCAGCACGACGGCGGTCGGGGCGCGCAGGACGCCGACGTCCTGGCGCGGGTCCTGCGGGTAGACGACGAAGTCGGCCGACGCGCCCTCGACGAGCGACGTGTAGCCGAGGTACTCCCGGCCCTGCCAGCTCGCGGCCGCGACGACCGCGGCGTCGGGGATGCCCGCCGCGACGAGCTCGGCGCACTCGTCGGCGAGGCGACCGTGCCCGATCGTCCCGCCCGCGTCGGTGCCGACGAGGATCTGGATGCCGGACTCGTACAGCGCCCGCGCCTGCTCGTACCGCCGCTCGTGCAGGCGCCGCATACGCGCCGCGAACACCGGGTAGCGGGCGTCGGCCTGGCGCGCGATGTTCTCGAACTGCCCGATCTGCAGCAGCGTCGGGGTGACCGCGACGCCCCGCTCGGAGATCTCGTACATGAGGTCGGGGTGGATCCCCGTGCCGTGCTCGATCCCGTCGACGCCCGCGGCGAGCAGCGACGGGATCACCTCGTCGGAGAACGCGTGAACGGTCACACGGGCGGCCTCGGCGTGCGCGGCCGCGACCGCCTCGGCGAGGACGTCGTCGGGCCACAGCGGCCGCAGGTCACCCTCGGCGCCGAGGTCGCGGTCGATCCAGTCGCCCACGATCTTGACCCACCCGTCGCCCTGGCGCGCCTCGCGGCGCACGGCCTCGGGGAGCTGGGCGACGTCGTCGAGCTCGAGCCCGTAGTGGCGCAGGTAGCGCTTGGGCCGGGCGAGGTGGCGCCCCGCGCGCACGAGGCGCGGCAGGTCACGACGGCCGTGCACCCACCGCGTGTCGAGCGGCGATCCGGCGTCGCGCACCAGGAGCACCCCGCTGTCGCGGTCCGTCAGCGCCTGCTCCTGCGCGGTCGTCGCGTCGACGGCGCCCTGGGCGCCCAGACCCACGTGGCAGTGCACGTCGACGAGGCCGGGCAGGGCCCAGCCCTCGAGCTCGACCATGTTGGTGCCCTGCGCCGACGGCCGCGTGAGGCTGATCCGCCCGTCCTTGACCCACAGGTCGCCCACCTCGCGGTCGTCGCCGACGATGACGTGGCCGCGGACGTGCAGCGTGGGGCCTTCCAGCGCGGACATGCGGCTCCTGGGTGAGGACGGACGGGACGGGAGACGGCCCGGTCGGGGGCGCGGTGCGGCACCGGGCGGTGCCACGGACATAACCTAGCGCCCGGGCGGCTGCGGGTCGCACCCGGGCGCGGGCGGCCGTCCGGGACGGCCGCGGCTCAGCGGCCGCCGAGCAGCTTCTCGAACCCGGGCGGCAGCTGCAGGTCGTCCGGGGTGGCGGACGGCGGCGCGTCCGTGGGCCCGACGCCGAACGCGGAGCCCGACGGCGCCGCGGGACCGGTGAGCTCCCCCGCCGCGCGCGCGGCGGCCGCGCGCTCCTGCGCGGCGCGCTTCGCCGGGTTGCCCGACTTGCCCTTGACCTTGCGCTGCGGCGCCTGGCGGCCCCGGGCCTTCTTGCCGCCCATGCCCGGGAGGCTGCCCATGCCCGGCATGCCCGGCATCCCGCCGCCGCGGCTCATCTGCCGCATCATCTTCTGCGCGCCGGCGAACCGCTCGAGGAGCTGGTTGACGTCGCTCGTCGTCACGCCGGAGCCGCGCGCGATGCGCGCGCGCCGCGAGCCGTTGATGATCTTCGGGTTGTCCCGCTCCGCGGGGGTCATCGACCGGATGATGGCCTCGATGCGGTCGACCTCGCGCTCGTCGAAGTTCTCGATGGCCTCGCGCATCTGGCCCATGCCGGGCAGCATGCCGAGCATCTTCTTCATCGAGCCCATGTTCTTCATCTGCTGCATCTGCACCAGGAAGTCCGCGAGCGTGAAGTCCTGCCCCGTGGCGACCTTCTCGGCCATCTTCGCGGCCTGCTCGGCGTCGAACGCCTTCTCGGCCTGCTCGATGAGCGTGAGGACGTCACCCATGTCGAGGATGCGCGACGCCATGCGGTCCGGGTGGAACGCCTCGAAGTCGGTGAGCTTCTCGCCCGTGGAGGCGAAGAGGATCGGGCGGCCGGTGACCCCGCGGACGGAGAGCGCGGCACCGCCGCGCGCGTCGCCGTCGAGCTTCGTGAGCACGACGCCCGTGAAGTCGACGCCCTCCTCGAAGGCCTTCGCGGTCGCGACGGCGTCCTGGCCGATCATCGCGTCGATGACGAACAGGACCTCGTCGGGCTGCACGGCGTCGCGGATGTCCGACGCCTGCTGCATGAGGACGGCGTCCAGGCCGAGGCGGCCCGCGGTGTCGACGATGACGACGTCGTGCTGGCGCTGGCGCGCCGTCTCGACGCCCTCGCGCGCGACGGCGACCGGGTCGCCGATCACGTCGTCGACCTCGACGCCGCTCTGGTTGCCGGGGTGCGGCGCGAACACCGGGACGCCGGCGCGCTCGGCGACGACCGAGAGCTGGGTGACGGCGTTCGGGCGCTGCAGGTCGGCGGCGACGAGGAGCGGCGTGTGCCCCTGCTCGCGCAGGTGCAGGGCGAGCTTGCCCGCGAGCGTCGTCTTTCCGGCACCCTGGAGGCCCGCGAGCATGATGACGGTCGGCGGTGTCTTGGAGAACCGCAGCCCGCGGCTCTCGCCGCCGAGGATGCCGACGAGCTCCTCGTTGACGATCTTGACGACCTGCTGCGCCGGGTTGAGCGCGCCCGAGACCTCGGACGAGAGCGCGCGCTCGCGCACCGTCGCGCTGAACTCGCGCACGACGGGCACCGCGACGTCGGCGTCGAGCAGCGCGCGCCGGATCTCCCGGATCGTCGCGTCGATGTCCGCCTCGGACAGCCGGCCCTTCGCACGCAGGTTCTTGAAGGTCGAAGTCAGTCGGTCCGACAGCGTGTTGAACACCGCGTCATCCTCACCAGTCGTCGGAAGTCTCGTGCGCGTCGGCCCTCCGTCGTCCCCGCTCCCCGGCAGACGTGGGGCGGGCACGGGACGGGCCGTCCGCGAGGGTCCAGCCTACCCGGCGGCGCCCGGTCCCCCCGGCACGGCGCCCAGCGCGCGGAGCGTCTCCCCCACGAGGTCGTCCACGAGGCGCGCGCGCCATGCCGTCCACGCGCTCGGGCCGAGCGACGACGCGTCCGCCTCCGTGAGCGCGCGCAGCACCACGAGCAGGTCGGCGCGGTGGTCGACGGCGTCCGCGAGCTCCGCGACCGTCGCCGGGTCGTCGGGGTCCTCGCTCACGGCCAGGCGCGAGAGGGTGAGGTGGTGGCGGACGAGGCGCTCGACGTCGGCCACGACGTCCGGCTCGAACCCCATGCGGCCGAGGATCGCGGGCACGAGCCGCGCGCCCTCGACGGAGTGGTCGACGGCTCCGGCGCGCTTGCCGATGTCGTGCAGGACCGCGGAGAGCAGCAGGAGGTCGCTGCGCTCGACCTCCTTGCGGGCGCGCGCGGCGCGCGCCACGACCTCGACGAGGTGCCGGTCGACGGTGTGCCGGTGGACGGCGGCGCGCTGCGGCCGGTTGCGCACGCCCGCCCACTCGGGGATCCACGTCGTGACGACGCCCGCGAGGTCGAGCGCCTCCCAGACCGCGACCTGCGCCTGACCGGACCCGAGCAGGGCGAGGAACGCGGACCGCGCGGCGCGCGGCCACGGCTCCGGCAGGGCGGGGCAGCGCGCGAGGCTGGCGACGGAGACGGGCGAGAGCGTCAGCCCCGTGCGGGCCGCCGTCGCCGCGGCGCGCAGCGACAGGAGCGGGTCCGCCTCCGGGTGGGCGTCCACGGCGAGCACGAGCTCGCCGTCGTGCTCGACGAGCCCGTCGCCGACCGACCGCAGCCGTGGCGCCGCGCGTCGTCCCCGCACGAGCACCGGGCGGCGCGCGACCGACGGCCGCTGGAGCGCCTGCCGCGCCCGGCGGACGGTGGTGTCGAGCGCGTAGGAGATCTCGCGGCCCGCCGCGGCGAGGCTCGCGAGCAGCTCGTCGGGGTCGTCGTACCCGGACAGCGCGGCGACCTCGTCGAGGTCGGCGAGCAGCAGGCGGCTCGTGTGCCGACCAGTCACGACCTGGAGCGTGTCGCGGACGTCGAGCAGGTGGGCGTGCGCGCGGTCGACCGACCCGTGCGGGCGGTCGGTGAGCCACGTCGCCGCGAGCGCCGAGAGCACGACCGCGTCCCGGATGCCGCCGCGCGACTCCTTGAGGTCGGGCTCGATGAGGTACGCGAGCTCGCCGGACCGCTCGGCGCGCTCGCGGGTCGAGGAGAGCAGGTCGGGCAGGCGGCGGCGCGAGGCGGACCGCCAGTCGGTGAGCACCGCGGAGGAGGCGCGGTGCACGACGAGCGCGTCCCCCGCGACCGCGCGCACGTCGAGCCACCCGACGGCTGCGGGGACGTCCTTCGACGCCACCTGGCGACACTGCGAGAGGGAGCGCACCGCGTGGTCGAGGTCGACGCCCGCGTCCCACAGCGGGTACCAGAGCCGCTCGGCGACGTGGGCGACCTCGTCCGGGGAATGGGTACGACCGTCGTGGACGAGGACGAGGTCGAGGTCGCTCGCGGGGCCCATGTCGCCCCGCCCGAGGCTCCCGACCGCGGCGAGCGCGAGCCCCTCGGGCGCGACGCCGTCGGTCGCGTCGAGCCAGAGGCTCGCGAGCGAGGACGTGACGAGGTCGACGACGGCGGCGCGGCGCGCGACCCCGCTGCGGCCGGGTCCGCTCATGGACCGCGCGACGTCGAGCATCCGCGCACGCAGGTCCCGCACCCCCTCGAGGTGCGGGACCTGCGTGCCGTGCTCTCCCGGCCCTGCCGGGCGCCCCGCCGATCCCCCTGCGACCCCGCCCGTGGTCGGGGTGTCGGCGTGGTGAGTCATCCGATGGTCCGTCTCCTCACAGGGCGCCGGGGCCGTGCTCGCCCGTGCGCACCCGGGCGACGTCGTCCACGGTCACCGTCCAGACCTTGCCGTCGCCGATCTTGCCGGTCTGCGCCGCCTTGACGATCACCTCGGTGACCGCGGTGGCGTCGGCGTCGTCCACGAGGACCTCGATGCGGACCTTGGGGACCAGGTCCACCGTGTACTCGGCCCCGCGGTAGACCTCGGTGTGGCCCTTCTGACGGCCGTACCCGCTGGCCTCGCTGACCGTCATGCCCCGCACGCCCGCGGCCTCGAGCGCCGACTTCACGTCGTCGAGCCGGTGCGGCTGGATGATTCCCGTGACGAGCTTCATGCCCGCACCTCCCTGATGACGCTGCCCTGCTGGATGGACTCGTACGCCGTCTCGCCGTGGACCGCGAGGTCGATGCCGCCGACCTCGGCGTCCTCGCTCACGCGCCAGCCCATCGTGACCTTGAGGATCAGGCCGATGACCGTCGTCGTGATCGCGGTGAAGACGATCGCGACGAGCGCGATGAGCACCTGGACGACGAGCTGCTGCGCGCCGCCCCCGAAGAAGAGGCCCGTGTCGGTCGCGAGGAAGCCGATCGCGACGGTACCCCAGAGGCCGGAGACGAGGTGGACGCCGACGACGTCGAGCGAGTCGTCGTAGCCGAAGCGGTACTTCAGGCCGACCGCGAGCGCGGAGAGCGCGCCGGCGACGAGGCCCAGGACGATCGACGTGACCGGGTTGAGCGCGCCGGCCGCGGGCGTGATCGCCACGAGGCCCGCGACGACGCCGGACGCCGCGCCGAGCGACGTGGCGTGACCGTCGCGGATCTTCTCCGTGACGAGCCAGCCGATGATGCCGGCCGCCGTGGCGCTCGTGGTGTTGATCCAGGCGAGGCCGGCCGTCTCGTTCGCGCCGAACGCGGAGCCCGCGTTGAAGCCGAACCAGCCGAACCACAGCAGCGCCGCGCCCAGCATGACGAACGGCAGGTTGTGCGGGCGCATCGGCTCGGTGCCGAAGCCCTTGCGCTTGCCGATGAGGAGCGCGAGCACGAGCGCCGCGACACCGGCGTTGATGTGGACGACGGTGCCGCCCGCGAAGTCGATCGGCGCGACCGTGGCGGCGCCGTCGGTCACCCCGAACACCTTCGCGGCGAGACCGTTCTCGTTGGCCGAGAGGAAGCCGCCGCCCCACACCATGTGGGCGAGCGGGAAGTACGTGACCGTGACCCAGATCGCCGTGAACGTCAGCCACGTGCCGAACTTGACGCGGTCGGCGAGCGCACCCGAAATGAGCGCGACCGTGATGATCGCGAACGTCACCTGGAACGCGATGTCGACCACGTTCGGGTAGTTGCCGAGCGTGCTCGCGACGGCGCTGCCGTCGGCGTCCGTGATCGCCCCCTTGAGGCCGAACTGCGCGAACGGGTTGGCGAACAGGCCACCCGTGCCGGCCTCGCCGTAGGACATCGACCAGCCCCACAGCACGTAGACGACGCCCACGACGGCCATCGCGCCGAACGACATCATCATCATGTTCAGCACGGACTTGGCGCGGACCATGCCGCCGTAGAAGAACGCCAGTCCGGGCGTCATCAGGAGCACGAGGGATGCTGAGGTCAGCATCCACGCGGTCGCCCCGGTGTCCCACTCCATCGGATCATCTCCCCTCGCCGGCCGGGCGGCCGGTCGGGGACTACGGTGGTGCGGGCGGGTTTCCCCGGCGGTGTCGCCGCGTTACGCCGGCGTGACAAGGGCCGCCCGGACGTAAACGTTCGGTTTCGCCGCACCGCGCGGCCGCCCGGCCAGGGGCGCCGCGACCGGGTCGTGATCGCACCGTGATCGTGCCGTGACCTGCTGGGAGCCGCGGCCCGGCACCCGGACGGGCGCGGGGGGGGGGGGGGGGGGGGGGGGGGGGGGGGGGGGGGGGGGGGGGGGGGGGGGGGTG
>NZ_JBYTEQ010000008.1:0-41264 GCF_058792115.1 Cellulosimicrobium sp. EB106-03-01-XG111 | reverse complement strand
GGTTGGCATCGTCGGCAGCGTCAGATGTGGAGAAGAGACAGGGCGTGCGCCCGGCCGCGGCCGGTGCCTCAGCCCCCGAGGAGCCCGTCGACGAACTGCTCCGGGTCGAACGGGGCGAGGTCGTCGGGCCCCTCCCCCAGGCCAACGAGCTTGACGGGCACGCCCAGCTCGCGCTGGACCGCGACGACGATGCCGCCGCGCGCGGTGCCGTCGAGCTTCGTCAGCACGATGCCCGTGACGCCGGCGACCTCGCCGAAGACGCGCGCCTGGTTGAGGCCGTTCTGGCCCGTCGTCGCGTCGAGCACGAGGAGCACCTCCGACAGCGGGGCCTCCTTCGTGATGACGCGCCGGATCTTGCCCAGCTCGTCCATGAGGCCCTGCTTGTTCTGCAGGCGCCCGGCGGTGTCGACGAGCACGACGTCCGCGCCCTCGGTGCGGCCGCGCCGCACGGCGTCGAACGCGACCGCCGCCGGGTCCGCGCCGTCGCGGTCGGACCGGACGGTCGGGACCCCGACGCGCGAGCCCCACGTCTCGAGCTGGTCGGCGGCCGCGGCGCGGAACGTGTCCGCCGCGCCCAGCACCACGCTGCGGTCCTCGGCGACGAGCACGCGCGCGAGCTTGCCGACGGTCGTCGTCTTGCCGGTGCCGTTCACGCCGACGACGAGCACCACGGCCGGCACCGTCGACCCGTCCTCGGCGGTGCGCGGGGAGGTCGCGAGCGAGCGGTCGAGCGTCGGGTCGACGAGCGCCACGAGCTCGGTGCGCAGGAGGTCGCGCACGCTCGCGGCGTCGCGCACCCCGAGGACGCGGACCTTCGTGCGCAGCGCGTCGATGAGCTCGCCGGCCGGCCCGGCGCCGACGTCCGCGAGGAGCAGGGTCTCCTCGAGCTCGTCCCAGTCGTCCTCGGTGAGGTGGTCCCGGGAGAGGACGGAGAGCAGGCGCGCCCCGAGCGGCGAGCCGGAGCGCGCGAGGCGCTCGCGCAGGCGGACGAGCCGACCACCGACGGGCTCCGGGCGCTCGAGCGCGGGCGGAGCGGCGACGTCCGGCTCCGGCGGCGCCTCGGTGGTCGCCGTGCCGGGCGGTGCCTCGACGGCGTCGGGGGCCGTCGCGGGAGGCGCGGCGGGGGCCGTGGGCGGGGGCTCGACGAGGTCGCGGCGACCGCGGCGACGGACCGACACGGTCCCGGCGGTGACGAGGCCGACGACCAGGAGGACGCCGAGGACGATCCAGAGCGGGAGGAGGTCGTTCACCCCGGAAGTCTCTCAGACCGGCGCGGTGCTCACGCCTCGGGAGGACGCTCCCCCGGGTGCAGCGGGCGCACGCGCTCGCGCGCGCGGTGCAGGACGTCGGTGAGCTCCTCTGCGTCGACGTACGCGTTGGACGTCACCTGCGTGGCGGTGAAGAAGTCGTCGATGCTCGTGTCCACGGGCCGCGGCATGCGCACGGTCGCGACGTGCTGGCCCGGGTTGTCGCCACGGCGGCGACGCCGCCGCAGCCCCGAGCGGAAGTCGCGCCAGAAGGCGCGCATCCCCTGCTCGCCGTCCCGTCGGTCACCCGTCGCACCGGTCGACTGCGCCTCGGCGCGCGCGACGACGCTCGCGAACAGGAACACGACCGCGGCGACGCCGAGCGTGAGTCCCAGCCACACGAACATCCAGACCATGCCCTCCAGTATCCGGGCGCCGGAACCTGTCGCGACCGCAGCCACGCCGGGGCTCGTCGATCAGCACCACATCTTCACAAGGCCCGGAATTGCAACGATCCTGGAGGTTCCGCCCAGGTCCGGACGAGGCGGACGGACCACCCCGCGACGGTCAGGCGAGGACCCCCTCGCGGGCCTCGGACATGCGCTGGCTGATCACCGTGGTGACGCCGTCGCCGCGCATCGTCACCCCGTAGAGCGCGTCGGCGATCTCCATGGTGCGCTTCTGGTGCGTGATGACGATGAGCTGCGAGTCCTCCTGGAGCTCGCGGAAGATCTCGAGCAGACGGCCGAGGTTCACGTCGTCCAGGGCGGCCTCGACCTCGTCCATGACGTAGAACGGCGAGGGCCGGGCCTTGAAGATCGCGACGAGGAGCGCGACGGCCGTGAGCGAGCGCTCGCCACCCGACAGCAGCGACAGGCGCTTGACCTTCTTCCCCGCGGGGCGGGCCTCGACCTCGATGCCGGTGGTCAGCATGTCGTCCGGGTCGGTGAGCACCAGGCGGCCCTCGCCACCCGGGAACATGCGCGCGAACACGCGCTCGAACTGCTCGGCGGTGTCGCGGTACGCGTCCGAGAACACCCGCTCGACGCGCTCGTCGATCTCCTTGACGATCTCCAGCAGGTCGGCGCGCGACTTCTTGAGGTCGGCCAGCTGGTCGGCGAGGAACTTGTGCCGCTCCTCCAGCGCGGCGAACTCCTCCAGCGCGAGCGGGTTCACCTTGCCGAGCCGGCCGAGGTCGCGCTCCGCGGCGCGCAGCCGCTTCTCCTGCTGGGCCCGGTCGTACGGGACCGTGCGCGGCTCGTCGTCGTCGGAGGGGACGGGGACCTCGCGGTGCGGGCCGAGCTCCTCGACCAGGACGGCCGGGTCGAGCCCCAGCTCGTCGACGCTGCGCGCCTGGAGCTGCTCGATGCGCAGCTGCTGCTGCGCGCGCGCCACCTCGTCGCGGTGCGCGACGTCGGTCAGCTCCCGCAGGCGCGACGCCAGGTCGTCGACCTCCCGACGCGCAGCCGTCACCGCGGTGTCACGCTCGGCCCGTGCCGCCTCCGCGGCGTCCCGCTCCGCGCCCGCCCGGGCCAGGGACCGGTCGATCGCGGCGAGGGCGAGCGTCGCGCCGTCGCGCACCGCGGACGCGCGCCCCGCCTGCCGCACCCGCGCCGCCTCGCGCCGGGCGGCCCGCTCGCGCGCGTCGCGCTCCGCGGCGGCCGCCCGCGCGAGCGACTGCGCCCGGCCGGCCACCGCGCGCGAGCGCTCCTCGCTCGTGCGCAGGGCGAGCCGCGCCTCGGTCTCGGCCGTGCGCGCGGCCGAGGCGCGCGCGAGAAGACGGTCGCGCTCGGCGCTCGCCTCCGCCACCGCGTCCTCGGACTGCTCCGGCGCCGCCTCCGCGACCTCGAGCCGCTCGACGAGCCCTGCGAGCGTCTCGCGCGCGTCGTCGAGGCCCTGGGACGCCCGCTCCAGCGACGCGCGCACGCGCTCCGCCTCCGCGGCGGCCGAGCGCGCCGTCGCCCCGAGGTGCCCGAGCTGCTCCGCGACCGCGGCGAGCTGCGCGTCGGACTCGTTGAGCCGGTCGAGCGTGTCCTCGTACCGGGCGCGCGCCTCCTGCGCCGCCTCGCGCGCGCCCACGAGGGCGAACCGGGCGCGCTCGGCGCGGGCCGTCGCGTCGGCGTGCGCGGTGCGCGCCTCGTCGAGCGCCGACTGCAGGTGCAGCACGCTCGGCGCCGACGCCGACCCGCCCCACGCGCGCGTCGTCGCGAGGAGGTCCCCGCCCCGCGTCACGACGGCGACGTCCGGGTGCCGCGCCACGAGCGCCCGCGCCTGGCCCAGGTCGTCCACGACGGCCACGCCCGCGAGCAGCGACCGCACCGCCTCGCCGACTCCCCCGGCCGCGGTGACGACGTCGACGGCCCAGCGCGCGCCGTCGGGCAGGTCGACGGCGGCGGGGCCGGGTCCGGTCTCCCCGGTCGCCACGACGAGGCCCGCGCGCCCGGCGTCCTCGGTGCGCAGGTACCGCAGCGCGTCGACCGCGGCGTCGACCGACTCGACCGCGACGGCGTCCGCGGCCGGGCCCAGGGCCGCGGCGACCGCGTCCTCGTAGCCCGCCTCGACGCCGAGCAGCGCGGCGAGCGACCCCACGACGCCGACGCCGTCCGCCGCGAGGAGCGCGCCCGCGCCGTCCTTGCGGTCGAGGCTCAGCTCGAGCGCCTCGATGCGCGCGCTCCACGTCGCGCGCTCCTGGTCCGCGGCGGACGCGTCCGCCTCCAGGCCCCTCACGGCGGCGGTCGTGCGCTCGACCGCGTCCGCCGCCGCCTCGTGCTCGGCGTCCAGGCCCTCCTCGCCCTCCTCGGCGCCGACGACCTGGGTCTCGAGCACCGCGAACTCGGTGCGCGCCTGCGTGCCCCGGTGCTCGGCCTCCGCGAGCGACTCGCGCAGCCGCCCGATCTCGGCCTCCGCGGCCTCGACGCGCGTGCGCTGCGCCGCGACCTGCCCCGCGAGCCGCGCGAGACCCTCGCGGCGGTCCGCGGCACCGCGCAGCAGCGTCGCGACGGCTCGCTCGGCCTCGCCCGCAGCCTGCTCGGCGTCCTCCCGGTCCGTGACCGCGGCGGCGAGCGCGTCCCGCGCGCGGGCGACCTCCGCCTCGAGCTCCGCCTCCGTCGCGCGCACGCGCTCCGCCTGCGCCTCGAGCTCGTCCGGGTCCTGCCCGCGGGGCGCCGCCTCGGGGCGCCCGAGGAGGCGCACGCGCTCCTCGGCGAGCGTCCGCGTGCCGCGCAGCCGCTCGCGCAGCGACGACAGCCGGAACCAGACGTCGGTCGCGGCCCCGAGCGCGGGCGCGGCCTCCGCGGCCTCGCGCTCGAGCCGCCCGAGCGTGTCGCGCGCCGTCGCGAGCGCGCGCTCGACCTCCGCCTGCTGCGCACGCAGGGCCGCCTCGTCGGCGATCTCCTGCTCGAGCGTCGCGGTGAGCTGGGCGAGGTCGTCGGCGAGCAGGCGGGCCCGCGCGTCGCGCAGGTCGGCCTGGATCGTGGCGGCCTTGCGCGCGATCTCCGCCTGCCGCCCCAGCGGGCCGAGCTGGCGCCGGATCTCCGTGGTGAGGTCGGCGAGCCGCGTGAGGTTGGCCTGCATCGCGTCGAGCTTGCGGAGCGCCTTCTCCTTGCGCTTGCGGTGCTTGAGGACGCCCGCGGCCTCCTCGACGAAGCCGCGGCGGTCCTCGGGCGTCGCGCGCAGGACGGCGTCGAGCTGCCCCTGCCCGACGATCACGTGCATCTCGCGGCCGAGGCCCGAGTCGGAGAGGAGGTCCTGGATGTCGAGCAGGCGGCACGCGCTGCCGTTGATCGCGTACTCGGACCCGCCGCTGCGGAACAGCGTGCGGGAGATCGTCACCTCGGTGTAGTCGATCGGCAGGGCGCCGTCGGTGTTGTCGATCGTCAGGGACACCTCGGCGCGCCCGAGCGGGGGCCGGCCGGACGTCCCGGCGAAGATGACGTCCTCCATCTTGCCGCCGCGCAGGGTCTTCGCGCCCTGCTCCCCCATCACCCACGCGAGCGCGTCGACCACGTTCGACTTGCCCGACCCGTTCGGCCCGACGACGCACGTCACGCCGGGCTCGAAGCTCAGCGTCGTCGCGGACGCGAACGACTTGAAGCCGCGCAGCGTCAGGGTCTTGAGGTGCACGGACCCGAGCCTAGTGCGGTGCTCCCACGATCCTGCGGACGTCCGGGACCGGTCGTGGCGGACCGCGGTCACCGCTGCCGGGACGCGAACGCCCCGCCCCGGAGGACCGGGACGGGGCGGGAGCGGACGTGCGGGTCAGCCGAGCTCGGGGAACCAGAGCGCGATCTCGCGCGCGGCGGACTCGGGCGAGTCCGACCCGTGCACGAGGTTCTGCTGGACCTTGAGGCCCCAGTCGCGGCCGAGGTCGCCGCGGATCGTGCCGGGCAGCGCCTCGGTCGGGTTGGTCGCGCCGGCGAGCGAGCGGAAGCCGGGGATGACGCCCTGGCCCTCGGCCACGACCGCGAGGACCTTGCCCGAGAGCATGAAGTCGACGAGCGGCTGGAAGAACGGCTTGCCCTCGTGCTCGGCGTAGTGGGCGGCGAGCAGCTCGGGCGTCGCGTCGAGCAGGCGCACGGCGGTGAGCGTGTAGCCCTTGGCCTCGACGCGCCGGAGGATCTCGCCGGACAGGCCGCGGCGGACGCCGTCGGGCTTGACGAGGATGAGGGTGCGCTCGATGGTCTCGGTCAGTGCGGGTGCGACGTCGGTCATGGTCGCCGAGCCTACCGGCCGCCGGGACGTGGGCCGCGCCCGGCGGCCGCCCGTCCGGCCGCGTGCGCGCCGTGCGGGTCAGCCGGCGTTGGGCGCGGTCTCGGGGTGCTCGGCGTCGTAGGCCGCGCGCTCGCGGTCGATGCGCCCGCCGAGGCGGATCGAGACGATCCACAGGACGACGAAGAGGCCGCCCACGAGGAACATCATCGGCACGACCAGCCCGAGCGCGAGCACGGGCACCTGGACCACGGACCCGGCGACGTACCCGCCGGGGGTCCCCACCATGCGCGACAGCACGACGAGCACGACGGCGAGCACCCCGCCCACGATCCAGATCGACGACGCGGAGGGCAGCTCGAGCGGGCCGCGCGAGTACGGGACGTCGCGCAGGCCGTAGGCCACGAGCGTCGCGAACACGACGAGGAACGCCTCGAGCAGGAGCGTGGTCGACGCGAACTGGACCTTCGCGGGCTTCTTGGGCTTGATGCGGTCGCCCGGGGACGGGCGCACCGGGCCCGCCGCGCGGCCGTGGCGGGACGGCTGCGCGGCGGGTTGCGACGGCGAGGTGCTCACCCGGTCAGGATACCGGCGCGTCGTCGCGCTCCCGGCTCCCGGGGCGCTCGTCGTCCGGTCCCCGGCCGCCCGCGGGCACGACGACCGCGGCGCCCTCGGCGTCGCCCGTCGCGGGGGCGTCCTCGCGCAGGTCGCCGTGGTCGGCGACGGCCTCGCCGCGCGCGACCATCCCGGCGACGTCGGAGAGCTTGACCTCGCGCAGGAACAGCGCGAGCACGAACCCGACGAGGACGAGCGGGACCAGGTACCAGAACGCGGGGGCGAGCGCGTCGGTGAACGCGTCGACGACGCCGGTGTGGACCGGCTCGGGGAGCTGCTGGACCATCTCGGGCGTGAGCGACGAACCCTCGGCGCCGGCCGGGGCACCCCCCGGCACGCCCCCGAAGACGCCCTCGAGGTTGTCGGCGAGCCGCGACGTGAAGATGGTGCTGAACAGCGCCGTCCCGACGGCCGCGCCGATCTCGCGGAAGAAGTTGTTCGCGCTCGTGGCGGTCCCGATCTCGTGCGGGTCGACCGAGTTCTGCACGGCGAGCACGATCGTCTGCATGACGAGGCCCATGCCGGCGCCCATGACGAAGATCATCGCGCCGAAGAGCCACATCGACATGTCGCCCGTGATCCGCGTGAGCCAGACCATCCCGGCCGCGGTGATCGCGAGACCGACCACGGGGTAGATCTTGTACCGCCCGGTCTTCGTGATCGCGACACCGGACCCGATCGCCGTGATCATGACGCCGACCATCATCGGGAGCATGAGGAACCCGGACTCGGTGACCCCCGCGCCCGTGGACATCTGGAGGAACGTCGGCAGGAACGCGAGCGCCGAGAACATGCCCATGCCGAGCACGAGGCCGATGAGCGTCGCGATGGTGAAGGTCCGGTTCTTGAACAGGTGCAGCGGGAGCAGCGGCTCCTCGGCGCGGTTCTCGACGAGGACGAACGCGGCGACCGACACCACGACGGCCGCGACGAGGCCGAGCAGCCACGGGTCGGACCAGTCGTAGCCCGACGACGTCGTGAGCGACTCCCAGCTCGTCACCAGGACGATGCCGGACGTCGCCACGACGAGGAAGAAGATGCCCGCGACGTCGATCTTGCGGCCCGAGCGGTGCGACGGGAGCTTGAGCGCGACCCAGGCGACGACGAACGCGGCGACGCCGATGGGGACGTTGATCCAGAAGGCCCAGCGCCAGCCCGGGCCCTCGGTGAACCAGCCGCCCAGGAGCGGGCCGATGACCGCGGCGATGCCGAAGAGCGCGCCCATGGGGCCCATGTACTTGCCGCGGTCCTTGGCGGGCACGATGTCGGCGATGATCGCCTGCGACAGGATCATCAGGCCGCCGCCGCCGAGGCCCTGCACGCCGCGCCAGGCGACGAGCTCGGGGAACGACTGCGCGAACCCGGCACCGGCCGACGCGACCGTGAAGAGGCCGATCGCGACGAGGAACGGCCAGCGGCGGCCCCAGAGGTCGCCGAACTTGCCGTAGAGCGGCATGACGATCGCGATCGCCAGGATGTAGGCCGTGATGACCCAGCCCTGGTGCTCGACGCCGTGGAGCTCGCCGACGATCGTCGGCATCGCCGTGCCGACGATGGACTGGTCGAGCGAGGACAGGAACATCGACGCCATGAGCGCGCCGAAGATCACCCACACGGTGCGCGGGGTGAGCACGACGAGCGGCTTGCCGCCGTCGACGGGTGGTGCTGCGGTGGAGGAGGCCATGAGGATCCGGTTCGGTCGGGACGGACGGGCGCACGCCGACGGGCGCGGCCCGTCGTCGGGTGGGGGCTGGTGAGGTGCGGGAGGTCGGGTGGGAGACCCGAGCGGTGGTGTCCCCGGACGGGGCGAGGGGCTGCGGTCAGGTGCCCGCGGGATCGGGGGCGCGCGTGTCGTGGAGCAGCGCGCGGAGCTGGTCGACGACGCCGGGCAGGTGGTCCACGGGCTCGTCCTCGCAGCCGTGCTGCTGCCACTCGACCGTGCTCGCCCGCAGGAGGCTCATGACGACGAGCGCCAGGAGCTCGGGGTCGGGGACGAACGGGCGGACCGCGCGTCGTGCGACGAACATCTCGACGAGCTCGGCGCGGTGGCCCTCGACCCACGCGACGTGGCGGGCGACGAGGTGCGGCTCGCGCTGCACGAGCTCGAGCGTGCGCGCCATGCGCTGCGGGGTGACGACCTCGTGCGCGAGCACGTCGGCCACGACGACCTCGAGGTCGTCGAGGAGCGCGCCCGTCGGACCGCCCGCGACGAAGGCCGCGACGACCTCCGGGCGGACCGAGAAGTCCTCGAGGCCGAGCACGGCGTCGTCCTTGGCGGGGAAGTAGTTGAAGAACGTGCGCGGCGAGACGCCGACGGCAGCGCAGATGTCCTCGACCGTCACGGCGTCGAGGCCGCGCTCGAGGACGAGGGTCTGCGCGGCGCCGACGAGGGCCTCGCGGCGCGCGCGCTTCTTGCGCTCCCGGAGCCCGCCGGACGACGGCGCGAGGCATGCCGCGGCCCGCTCGGCCACCGAGGGGCGAGCGGGCACGTCAGGCAGGGTCGTCGGCACGAGGACCATTCTTGCATCCTCTGCAATTTTGCATCAACTGCAATGTCGGGTGACGGAGGTCACACCGCACCGGGTCAGACCTCGCCGAACCCGCCCTCCACGGCCTCGACGACCGCGCGCACGGCGTCCGCGGCCTGCGGCCCCGCCCCCGTGACCGTGAGCTCCTGCCCCCCGGTCGCGCCGAGCTTCATGAGCTCGAGGACGCTCGCCCCGTTGACGCCGTCGATCGCGACGCTCGCGTCGAACCCCGCGACCAGGCGGGCGAGCACGGCGGCGGGGCGGGCGTGCAGGCCGAGCGGGTTGCGCAGCGTCACGACGGCGCGGGCCTCCCCCGCCGGTGCGGTGCCGTCCGCCGCGGGCTCCTCCCCGGGCTCCGGCGCGGCGGCGGGGACGGCGAACGTGCCGCCCGCGTGCTCCGCGGACGCGAGGACCTCCGCGACGTCGCCGCCGCCGTGCGCGGTGACGGCCGCCGCGACGGCACCCTCGACGAACGGCGCGTCCGCGAGCAGCACCCGGCCGTCGAAGCCGTCCTCCAGGTCCAGCACGGACTCGACCGTCATCACGGCCGACCCCAGGTCCGCGAGCACGACGACGCCGTCCGCGACGCGCAGCGCCTCCTCGATCGCCCCGGAGACGCGGTCGTAGCTCGTGCCGAGCCCGCCGTCGTCCGTCCCGCCCGCCGCGAGCAGCAGGACCCCGGGGGCCATCTGCGCGGACAGCTCGACGGCTCCCTGCGCGAGGCGCTGCGAGTGCGAGACGAGGACGAGCGCGACCCGGGCCCGGGTGCCGACCGGTCCGGCCACGCCGCTCACGCCGCCGCCGCGTCGCGCGCGGCCTCGAGCAGGATCGCGGTCGACGTCGCGCCCGGGTCCTGGTGGCCCGCGCTGCGCTCGCCGAGATAGCTCGCCCGGCCCTTCGTCGCGACGAGCGGCGCGGTCGCCTCGGCGCCCTCGCGCGCGGCCCGGGCGGCGGCGGCGAGGACGTCGGCCGTCGAGCCGCCGGCGTCGGCCGCGGCCTCCGCCGCGTCGACCGCGGGCTGCCAGGCGTCGACCATCGTCTTCTCGCCGACCTGCGCCTTGCCGCGCGCGGAGATGCCCTCGAGCGCGCCCTCGAGCAGCGCGACGACGCCGTGCGCGTCGAGCTCCGCGAGGCCGGTCACCTTCGCGGCGCGCAGGTACGCGGTCCCGTAGAGCGGACCCGAGGCGCCGCCGACCGACGACATGAGCGTCGTGGCCACGAGCTTGAGCACGTCGCCGATCTGGCCGGGCGGCTGCTCCCCGGCGGCCGCCCCGTCGAGCTTGGCGACCACCGCGCGGAACCCCCGGTCGAGGTTCTCGCCGTGGTCACCGTCACCGATCTGGCGGTCCAGCTCCGTCAGCTCGTCCCGTGCCGCCGCGATCCGCTCCGCGCTCAGCCGGGTCCATCGCTCGGCCCAGGCCACGTCCAGCGTCATGCCCCACCTCTCCTCGCCGTCGAGCCGGCGGTGCGCCGGCTCCCGGAGACTGCACGAAAGGGCACCCGCTCACCAGCGCAGCGCAGCCGTGTGGACGGGAGCGTCCCACAGGGCGGTGAGCTCGTCGTCCAGGCGCAGCACGGTGACCGACGCACCCTGCATCTCCAGCGACGTGACGTAGTTGCCGACGAGCGAGCGCGTCACGCGTACGCCGCGCCCTTCGAGCAGCCTCCTCGCCTGACGATAGACGACGTACAGCTCGGACAGCGGGGTACCGCCCATTCCGTTAACGAACAGCAACACGTCCTCGCCGTCGGCGAGGGCCAGGTCGTCCGCCACGGGGTCGACCAGCCGCTGCGTGATCTCGTCCGCCGACGCGAGCGGGATCCGGTGCCGCCCGGGCTCGCCGTGGATCCCGATGCCGATCTCCACCTCGTCGTCGGCGAGGTCGAAGCTCGGCCTGCCCACGTGCGGCACCGTGCACGCGGTGAGCGCGACGCCCATCGAGCGCACGTTCGCCACGACGCGCCCGGCGATCTCCGTCACGGTGCCGAGGTCGTCGCCGCGCTCGGCCGCCGCGCCCGCGATCTTCTCGACCGCGACCGTCCCGGCGACGCCGCGCCGGCCCGCGGTGTAGAGCGAGTCCTCGACCGCGACGTCGTCGTTGACGAGGATGCTCGTGACCTGCGTGCCCTCCGCCTCGACGAGCTCGACCGCCGTCTCGAAGTTCAGCACGTCGCCCGTGTAGTTCTTGACGATCGCGAGCACGCCGGCGCCCGAGTCGGCGCCGAGGATCGCCGGGACGATCTGGTCGGGCGTCGGCGAGGTGAACACCGCGCCCGGGACCGCGGCGTCGAGCATGCCCGGGCCGACGAAGCCCGCGTGCAGCGGCTCGTGGCCCGAGCCGCCGCCCGAGACCAGCCCGACCTTGCCGGCCACCGGACCGCCGACGCGCGACACGTACGGCGGCGCGAGGTGCACCTGCACGAGGTCGGCGTGCGCCTGGCCGAAGCCCTCGAGGGACTCCGTCACCGCGTCCTGGGGATCGTTGAGCAGCTTCTTCACCGGTCATCCCTCCATCGGTCCGTGCGCCCGGTGCTCCGGGCGCCGACAGCCCCCGCGACGCCGTCGGTCCCCGCCCGGCGTGCCGCCGCCGTCGCCGCCTCCATCAAACACCCGGCCGCCGCGCGCCGCGCGGCGTCCGGGCGTCAGCCGCGACCGAGCAGGACGCGCGCGTCGGCGACGGTCACGACGGAGCCCGTGACCAGGACGCCCGTGCCCGTGCCGACCCCCACGGCGTCGTCGCGCTCCACCAGGTCGACCGCCACCTGGAGCGCCTCGTCGAGACGCTCGGTGCTGTGCACGCGGTCCTCGCCGAAGACGTCGGCGGCGAGCTCGGCGAGCTCCGTCGGGTCGGCCGAGCGCTCCGAGCTGTTGCGCGTCACGACGATCTCCGCGAGCACCGGCTCGAGCGCCGCGAGCAGCGGCTCGGCGTCCTTGTCGGCCATGATCGCGACGACGCCGACGAGGTGGCGCAGGTCGAACGCCTCGCCGAGCGCGGTCGCGAGCGCCTCGGCCCCCGCGGCGTTGTGCGCCGCGTCGACGAGGACGGTCGGGCTCGACCGCACGACCTCGAGCCGGCCGGGCGACGTGACGTCCGCGAAGGCCGCCTCGACGAGCGGGCCGTCGAGCGCCCGGCCGCCGAGGAACGCCTCCACCGCGCCGAGCGCGAGCAGCGCGTTGTGCGCCTGGTGCTCGCCGTGCAGCGGGAGGAACACCTCGGTGTAGAGCGCCGCGGGCGTGCGCAGGTCGAGGAGCTGGCCGCCGACCGCGACCTGGCGCGCGGCCACGTCGAGGTCGACGCCCTCGCGCAGCAGGCGCGCGCCGACGCGCTCCGCCCGGGCGCGGAGCACCTCCTCGACCTCGGGGCGCTGCGCCGCGGAGACGACGGTCGCGCCCTCCTTGACGATGCCCGACTTGACCGTCGCGATCTCCTCGAGCGTGCTCCCGAGCCACCGCTCGTGGTCGAGCGCGACGGGCGTCACGACGGCGACCTCCGCGTCGACCACGTTGGTCGAGTCCCACTCGCCGCCCATGCCGACCTCGACGATCGCGACGTCGACGGGCGTGTCCGCGAACGCGGCGAACGCCACGGCCGTGAGGACCTCGAAGAAGCTGAGCTGCGACTGCCCGGTCTCCGCGAGCTCCGCGTCGACGACCTGCACGTACGGGTAGACGTCCTCCCACACCTCGACGAACCGTCGTGCCGAGAGGGGCTCGCCGTCGACGACGATCCGCTCGGTGACGCTCGTCAGGTGCGGGCTCGTGAACAGGCCGGTGCGCAGGCCGTGCTCGCGCACGAGGCGCTCCGCGACGCGCGCGGTGCTCGTCTTGCCGTTGGTGCCGGTGAGGTGGATCGTCCGGAACGCGTGCTGCGGGTCCCCCAGCAGCTCGAACAGACGCCGGACCCGGTCGATCGTCGGGTCGAAGTCGTGCTCGGGAGCACGCGACACGATGTGCTGGTAGACGCGTTCCAGGTCCGCCTGGGCGGCGGCGTCCTCCGCCGCCGCGCGGGCGTCCTTCGCGCTCTGCCGGCGCGCGGCGCCCGGGTCCTTGCGCGCGGCGCTCACAGGACCACCGCCGTGTCCGGAACGGTGTCGTCGGCCTTCTGGACGCGCACGGAGCGGACGTCGGTCGGCGACGTCTCGACGACGACCTCGACCGCGAGCGTCTCGCGCGCGACGAGGTCACGGTGCCCCTCGACCGCCGCGAGCCACTCGCCCGGCACGTCGAGCCAGAGCCGGATGCGGTCCGCGACGTCGAGCCCGGCGGCCTTGCGTGCGTCCTGCACGTCACGGATCACGTCGCGCGCGTAGCCCTCGGCGAGCAGCGCGTCGTCGAGCGCGAGGTCGAGGACGGCGAACCCGCCGCTCGCGAGCACCGCGGCGGCGACGCTCGGCGCCTCGCCCGCAGCGACGCCGCGGTCGGCGACCACCGTCGTCAGCTCGTACTCCGCGGGCAGGAGCGCGACGTCGCCGTCGTCCGTCGTCACGACGACCTCCCCGGCGTCGTCCACGCGCCACGCGCCGGCCTTCGCGGCCTTGATGACGGCCTGGACGCCGCGGCCCAGGCGCGGGCCCGCGGCGCGCGCGTTGACCGCGAGGCGCTGCGTGATGCCGAAGCGTTCCGCGGCGTCCGAGTCGGTCGACTCGAGCTCGACGGCTTTGACGTTGAGCTCGCGCGCCAGCAGGTCCGTGTACGGCGCGAGCGCCTCCGGGTCGTCCACGACGACCGTGAGCCGCGCGAGCGGCTGGCGCACCCGGAGCTGGTGCGCCTTGCGCAGGCCGAGCGCGGCCGACGCGACGGCGCGGACCTCGTCCATCGCGGCGACGAGCGCCGGGTCGGCGACGAGGGACGCGTCCGGGACGTGCCGCACGGCCCCGGCGGACGAGCCGTCCTCGCCGACGAACCGCTCCCCGACCTCCTCGGTGGACGCCGGCCAGTCGGTGAGGTGGACCGAGCGCCCGCCGGTCAGGCCGCGCCACACCTCTTCCGCGAGCAGCGGGGCGAGCGGCGCCATGACGCGCGTGAGCGTCTCGAGCGCCGTGTACAGCGTGTCGAACGCGTCCGCGTCCTCGGACCAGAACCGGTCGCGCTGGGTGCGCACGTACCAGTTCGTCAGGACGTCGAGGTGCTCGCGCACGGTCTCGCACGCGCCCGCGATGTCGTACGCGTCGAGCTGCCCGGTCACGCGCACCACGAGGTCGTGGGTGCGCGCGAGCAGGTAGCGGTCGAGCGCCGGGAGCCCGGCCACGCGCTCGGGCGCCACGCGCTGCGCGACGTACCCGCCGCCGTCGGGCACCGCGCCGCCGCTCCGGGCCTGCGCCTTCGACGTGTTGGCGTACAGCGTGAAGAAGTAGTAGGTGCTCCACAGCGGCAGCAGCACCTGGCGCACCGCGTCGCGGATCCCGTCCTCGGTGACGACGAGGTTGCCGCCGCGCAGGATCGGCGAGCTCATGAGGAACCAGCGCATCGCGTCGGAGCCGTCGCGGTCGAAGACCTCGTTGACGTCCGGGTAGTTGCGCAGCGACTTGCTCATCTTGCGGCCGTCGGAGCCCAGCACGATGCCGTGCGAGACGGCCGAGCGGAACGCCGGGCGGTCGAACAGCGCGGTCGCGAGGACGTGCAGCGTGTAGAACCAGCCGCGCGTCTGGCCGATGTACTCGACGATGAAGTCGCCGGGGTTGTGGTGCTCGAACCAGTCGGTGTTCTCGAACGGGTAGTGCACCTGCGCGTAGGGCATCGACCCCGAGTCGAACCAGACGTCCATGACGTCCTCGACGCGGCGCATGGTCGAGCGGCCCGTCGGGTCGTCCGGGTTCGGCCGCGTGAGACGGTCGACGAACGGGCGGTGCAGGTCCGGCTCGCCCTTCTCGTTGCGCGGGAGCGTGCCGAAGTCGCGCTCGAGCTCGGCGAACGAGCCGTACACGTCGACGCGCGGGTGCTGCGGGTCGTCCGAGCGCCACACCGGCACCGGGCTGCCCCAGAACCGGTTGCGCGTGATCGACCAGTCGCGCGCGTTCTCGAGCCACTTGCCGAACTGGCCGTGCTGGATGTGCTCGGGCGTCCAGGAGATCTGCTCGTTGAGCTCGACCATGCGGTCCTTGAACTTCGACACCGCGACGAACCACGACGACACGCCCATGTAGATGAGCGGCTGCCGGCAGCGCCAGCAGTGCGGGTAGGAGTGCGCGTACGACTCGCGGCGCAGCAGCACCGTGCCCGGGCTCGTGGCACCGAGCGCGAGGTCCGGGGTCTGCTCGCCCGCGGCGACCGCGGCGTCGTGCCGCGTCCGACCCTTGAGGTGGTCGATGATGAGCGCGTTCGCGTCGAAGACCTGGAGGCTCTCGTAGTCGACGACGGGGAACACGAACTTGCCGTCGGACGCGACCGGCAGCACCGGCTCGACGCCCTCGCGGTCCGAGACGACCTTGTCCTCCTCGCCGAACGCGCCGGCGTTGTGCACGAGCCCGGTGCCGTCCGTGGTCGTGACGAAGTCCGCCTCGACGACGCGGTGCGCGCCGGCGTGCCCGGCGAAGTAGGAGAACGGCGGCGTGTACGACCGCCCGACGAGGTCGGCGCCCGTGAGCCGCTCCACGACCTGCGTCGTCACGTCCTCGACGCCCTCGTCGGCGAGCTCGCGCGCGTACGCGCCGAGGCGCTCCGCCGCGATGACGTAGCGCTCCTTCACGCCCGTGAACGACGACTCCACGACGACGTACTCGACGTCGGGCCCGACCATGACGAACAGGTTGGACGGCAGCGTCCAGGGCGTCGTGGTCCAGATGAGCGCGAGCTCGCCCGTCTCGAGCCGGAAGCCGACGGTCACCGCGGGGTCCTGGCGGACCTGGTACACGTCCTCGTCCATGCGCAGCTCGTGGTTGGACAGCGGCGTCTGGTCGTTCCAGCAGTACGGCAGGACGCGGAAGCCCTCGTAGACCAGGCCCTTGTCGTAGAGCTGCTTGAACGCCCACAGGACCGACTCCATGAACGTCGGGTCGAGCGTCTTGTAGTCGTGCTCGAAGTCGACCCAGCGCGCCTGGCGGGTCACGTAGTCCTGCCACTCGCTCGTGTACTTGAGCACCGACGCGCGGCACGCGTCGTTGAACCGCTCGATCCCCAGCTCGAGGATCTCCTCCTTGGTCTTGATCCCGAGCTGGTCCATCGCCTCGAGCTCGGCGGGCAGGCCGTGCGTGTCCCAGCCGAAGCGGCGCTCGACGTGCTTGCCGCGCATCGTCTGGTAGCGCGGCACGACGTCCTTCGCGTAGCCCGTGAGCAGGTGCCCGTAGTGGGGCAGGCCGTTCGCGAAGGGCGGGCCGTCGTAGAAGACGAACTCGTTGCTGCCGTTCTCCCCGGCGGGGTTGCGCTCGACCGAGGCGCGGAACGTGTCGTCCGCCTCCCAGTAGGCGAGGACCTCGCGCTCGATCGCGGGCAGGTCCGGGGACGCGGGGACGCCGAACGCGGCCCCGGGGTGCGAGTCGGCGGCGGACGAGGGTGCGCGGTGCAGCGGATAGGCCATGGTCTCGAGGACTCCGGTGAGGTAGCGGCCGGCGGGGTGTCCGCCGTGGTGGTACGGGTCGGTCGTGCTCTCCTGCGAGGACGACTCCCCCACCAGGGGCGGGCTCGCCGCGGTACCACCTCGCTTGCCGGCGCCGTGCCCGCAGGTGCCCGACGTCGTCGGGCACCACGGGCGGTCGCCGACCGCTCGTCGCAGGCTGTGACGGGCCCACCCGTCCGGGTCTAGTGAGGACCTGCCGCGGGCCGTCAGGCCTGCCCCGCGGCGGGGTTCCCGTTCTTCCGGAGGCTCACCGGTGATGGCCGGGTCGACGCCTGTGCCTCCATGGTAGCCGCCGCCCGGCGGCGCGCGGTGTAGGCGTCGATGTCGCGCGCGACGAGCCACTCGAGCGTGAGCGGCGGCCCGGCGGCGGCCGACGGGGCGAGGGCGGGAGCGGCGGGGAGGGCGGGCGCCGACGACGGCACCGTGGTCGGGCGGTAGCGGGGGAAGTGCGGGGGAACGTACATGGTGGTCTCGCGTCCTGTGCTCGGCTGGCGTCCGTGGGTGCAGACCCGGTCGTGGCGTCGGACTCATCGCTGAGCCGTGGCGCGGGACCGGCGACCGTCACGCCCCGTCGCAGGGAGGGAGGGGCGGGAGGCTGCTCGCGGACACCAGGTCGAGGCTGCGCAGGGCGCCGCGAGCCCTCAACAACAGGTGGCGGAGACGACCCGCGGGCGCGCGAGGACGAGCGTGCTGCTCGTGGGGCGCGCGGGGGTCACGAGCACATGGTGCCAGCACGTCCGCGGCGGGACAACCTCCGGTCCACCACCCGGACCCGGAGGCGCTCCGTCGTGCCGCGCGCCCGGCCCTTCGCCCGGGCCGCTCACCGCACGCGGACGGCGACCTCGTGCCAGCCCGACGCGCCGTCGGGCGCGGGCGGGGCGACGTCGGCCGTCTGAGTGCGCCCGTCGGCGTCCGTGGCGCGGACCGTCAGCCGGTGCTCCCCCGGCGTCGCGTCCCACGCGTACGACCACTGCCGCCACGTGTCGGGGCCGACCGTGGCGGCGAGCGTCGCGGCGCGCCACGGGCCGTCGTCCACGCGCACCTCGACGCCCTCGACGCCCGTGTGCTGGGCCCAGGCCACGCCCGCGACGACGACGTCCCCCGCGTCCACGGCCGCCCCGTCGCGCGGGGTGTCGACGCGCGACGCGAGCTTGATCGGTCCGCGCTCCGACCACCCGCGCGTGGACCAGTAGGCGACGTCGTCGGCGAACGTCGTGACCGTGAGCTCGGTGACCCACTTCGTCGCGGACACGTAGCCGTACAGCCCGGGCACGACGAGCCGGGCGGGGAACCCATGCTCGGCCGGCAGCGCCTCGCCGTTCATCCCGACGGCGAGCAGGCTCGCCCGGTCGGGGTCGGTGAGGGCGTCGAGCGGCGTGCTCGCCGTCCACCCGTCGGCGCTCGTGGACAGCACCATGTCCGCGCCGTCCTGCACGCCCGCGCGCGCGAGCAGCTCGCGCACCGGGTACCCGAGCCACCGCGCGTTGCCCACGAGGTCCCCGCCGACCTCGTTGGACACGCACGTGAGCGTGAGGTGGTGCTCGACGAGCGGGAGCGCGAGCAGCTCGTCGAGCGTGATCTCGAACGGGTCGTCGACGAGCCCGGAGACGCGCAGCGTCCACGACGCCGGGTCGACCTGGGGCACGCGCAGCGCCGTGTCGATGCGGTAGAAGTCCGCGTTCGGGGTGACGTACGGCGCGAGCCCGGGGACGCGCAGGTCCGCCCCGGCAGGGACGGCGGGGGCCGGGGTCGCGGGGGCGGGCAGCCGCAGCGCGTCGCGCGCCGCCGTCACCGCGCGCGAGCCGGCGGACACCGCGCGCGACGTCGCCAGCGCCACGACGCCGGCGGCCGCCGCCAGGCCCGTGACGAGGAGGAACCGGCGGCGGTCGAGGCCGCCGGGCGCGGCCGTCGGGTCGACGCCGGAGGGCGCGGCCGGGCCGCGCAGCGTCCTGAGCGTCGCGCGCAGCAGCAGCACGGCGACCCCCACGCCGACCAGGCTGGGCAGCGCCCAGGCCACGTCCCCGCCGGGCCGGGTGGTGGCGGCGACCGCCCCGACCACCCCGACGGCGGCAAGGAGCAGCGTGCCGGACGGCGGGCGGCGGAGCTCGAGCCAGCCGCTCAGGGCGGCACCCGCGGCGAGCACGACGCCCATGACCCCGAGCAGCACCGCCTTGTCCGCGGTGCCGAAGGTCGCCACGGCCCAGTCCTTGAGGGGCCCCGGCACCGCGTCGACGACGCCCGCCCCGGCGGCGAACAGCGGGCTCGACCCGGGTGCGATGACGGCCGCGACGAGCTCGGCGACGGCGAACCCGACGGCCGCCGCGACGACGCCCGCGAGCGCCGCCCGTCCGCCCGCGTGCCCGGCTGCCTGCCGCTGCCCCGTCATGCGCGTCCTCCCGTGGTCCAGTAGACGCCGGGCCGGCCCCGGGCGCCATCGTCGGTTCGGAGCGGCGCCGCTCCCGGACGGGTCGGGGTCAGCGGGCGGGCGCGTCGGCGTCGGGCGCGGGCTCGACGCCCTTCGGGACGAGCGGCGCGCGCCACAGGGAGTACGTGGAGGCCTGCGCGACGGGCCGCAGGATCAGCGAGTCGATGTTCACGTGGTGCGGGCGCGTGACGGCGAACGTCACGACGTCGGCGACGTCGTCCGCGGTGAGCGGGTCCACGACGCCCGCGTAGACGGCGTCGGCCCCGGCCTGGTCGCCGTGGTAGCGGTTGAGCGAGAACTCGGGCGTGTGCACGAGGCCGGGCGCGATCTCGATGACCCGGATCGGCTCGCCCACGAGCTCGAGGCGGAGCGTCTTCGCGACGCCGAGCAGCGCGTGCTTGGACGCGACGTAGCCGGAGCCGCCGACGTACGTGTCGTGGCCCGCGGTCGACGTCATGAGCACGATGTCGCCCCGGCGCGACGCGCGCAGGAGCGGGAGGAACGCCTGGGTCACGCGCACGGTGCCGAGCACGTTCGTCTCGTACATCGCGCGCCACTCGTCGATCTTCGCCTCGTCGACGGGGTCGACGCCTAGGCCGAAGCCCGCGATGTTGAGCAGCGCGTGCACGGGTCCGCGAGCACCGGCCTCGGCGACGAGGCTCGCGACGTCGTCGTCGGAGGTCACGTCGCCCACCACGGGGTGGGCGCCCGTGCGCTCCGCGACCTCGGCGAGCCGGTCCGCGCGGCGCGCGAACGCGACGACGTCCCAGCCGCGGGCCCGCAGGAACCGCACGCACGCCTCCCCGATGCCCGACGACGCGCCGGTCACCACGGCGCGCAGGGGCGAGGTCGCAGGGGCGGGGGCGGGCGGGTTCGACGGCTCGGTCACGACGCACACTCTGTCACGGTCGCGTGTGTAGGCTGGACGACGGACCGCGAACCCCTCGATCGTTCGCCGGAGCGACCTCGTCCTTGGGTCGCGGGTCCGCCCGACGCGAGATGGCGCGTCCGACCTGGAGAGCCCGCGTCCCCGCCCGGGGACCGCCGTCCGGCTCTCTCCCCGCCTCGCCCCCGGAGCAGCTCCGTGCCCTCGCGCCTCACGCCGTCCCCTGCCCCTCGCCGACCCGTCCGCGCCGCCGTCGGCGCGGCGGCCCTCGCCCTCGCGCTCGCCGCCTGCTCGTCGGGCACGACGCCCGGCAGCGACCCGACCGGGGAGGGCGGCGCGACGTCGTCGGGCACGCCCGGGAGCACCGCGTACCCGCTCACGCTCGACGACTGCGGGTTCGAGGTGACGTTCGACGCCGCGCCCGAGCGCGTCGTGACGATCAAGTCGAGCACCACGGAGATGCTCCTGGCGCTCGGGCTCGGCGACCGGATCGTCGCGAGCGCGTTCGCCGACGGACCCGTGCCCGAGTCGCTGGCCGACGCCGCCGCGGACGTCCCCGCGGTCGCGGAGCCGCTCTCGGACCAGGTCCCGGGCGCGGAGGCGGTCCTGGAGACCGAGCCCGACCTCGTCTACGCCGGCTGGGAGTCCAACCTCACGGCCGACGGCGCGGGCGACCGCGAGACGCTCGCGCAGCTCGGCGTCGCGACCTACGTGTCCCCCGCCGCGTGCAAGGCGCCGGAGTACATGCCGGACCCGCTGACGTTCGACGACGTGTTCGCCGAGATCACCGAGGTCGGCACGATCTTCGACGCGCAGGACGCCGCGGCGGAGCTCGTCGCGGAGCAGCGCGCGACGCTCGACGGCGTCGTCCGCGACGACCGCGGCCTGACCGCCCTGTGGTACTCGTCGGGCGACGACATCCCGTACGTCGGGGCGGGCATCGGCGCGCCGCAGATGATCCTCGACGCGGTCGGGCTCGAGAACGTCGCGGGCGACGTGCGCGACACCTGGACGTCGTACGCGTGGGAGGAGGCGGTCGCCGCCGACCCGGACGTGCTCGTCCTCGTCGACGCCGCCTGGAACACCGCCGAGGCGAAGATCGAGCGGCTCGAGTCCAACCCGGCCACGGCCGAGATGACGGCCGTGCGCGAGGGCCGCTACCTGACGATCCCGTTCCCGGCGACCGAGGCGGGCGTGCGCAACGTCGACGCCGTCGTCGACCTCGCCGCGCAGCTGGAGGCGCTCGACCTGTGACGACCCTGCGCACCCGGCCCGCACCCGCCGCGGCCGACCGTCGCCCGGACCGCACCGGCCCGGCCGGTCGCGCGCGGCGCGGCGCGGCCTGGTGGGTGCCGGCCGGCGTCGTCGCGCTCGTCGCGACGGTGCTCGTCACGGTGACGATCGGGCCCGCCGACCTCGCCGTCGGCGAGGTGTGGCGCTCGGTCGCGACGCACCTCGGGCTCGGCGGGCTGCTGGGCCTGGAGCCGCTCGGCGCCCTGCAGGACGGCATGGTGTGGCAGCTGCGGCTCCCCCGCGTGCTCACCGCCGCGGCCGTGGGGGCCGGGCTCGCCGTGTGCGGCGTCGTCATGCAGTCGCTCACGCGCAACCCGCTCGCCGACCCCTACCTGCTCGGGCTGTCGTCCGGCGCGTCGCTCGGCGCGGTGCTCGTGCTCGTCGCGGGCTGGACGGTCCTGCTCCCGGTCGCGGCGTTCGGCGGCGCGGTGCTCGCGCTCGTCGCCGCGCTCGGGCTCGCGGGCGCGCTCGGGGCGCTCACGCCCACGCGGACCGTGCTCGCCGGGCTCGCGGTGAGCCAGCTCGCGGCGGCCGCGACGAGCTTCGTCATCTTCTGGTCGGCCACCGGCGACTCGTACCGCGAGATCCTGTCGTGGCTCATGGGTTCGGTCGCGGGCGCGACGTGGACCTCGGTCGCGGTCGCGGGCGGCGCGACGCTCGTGCTCGGGACGCTGCTCGCGTCGACCGGCTCGGTGCTCGACGCCTTCACGTTCGGCGACACCGCGGCCTCCGCGCTCGGGGTCGACGTCGCGCGCGTGCGCTGGACGCTCCTCGTGGGCGTCGCGCTGCTCACCGGCGCGCTCGTGTCCCAGTCGGGGTCCATCGGGTTCGTCGGCCTGATCCTGCCGCACGCGGTGCGGCTCCTCACCGGCGCCCGGCACCGGCTGCTCCTGCCGCTCTCGGCGCTCTTCGGCGCGACGTTCCTCGTCTGGGCCGACACGCTCGCGCGCACGGTCTTCGCGCCGCGCGAGCTGCCCGTCGGCATCGTCACCGCCGCGATCGGCGCCCCGGTGTTCGCGCTCCTGCTGTGGCGTGGCCGGAGGGTCGCGTGAGCGCCCCCGCGGTCGTGAGGACGGCCGGGCTCGACGCGGAGCGCGTGTCGTGGTCGGTCGACGGTCGCCTCATCCTCGACGGCGTCGACTGCACCGCGCCCGCGGGGGCGGTGAGCGGGCTGCTCGGCCCGAACGGCTCCGGGAAGTCCACGCTCCTGCGCGTGCTCGCGGGCGTCCGGCCACCGTCGACGGACCCGGGCCGGGACGGCGCCCGCGTGCGGTTCGACGACGCCGACCTGCTCGCGCTGCCGCGCCGGCAGCGGGCCCGGGTGCTCGCGCTCGTCGAGCAGGACGCGACGACGGACCTCCCGCTCTCCGTGCTCGACGCGGTGCTGCTCGGCCGCATCCCGCACCGCTCGCTCCTCGCGGGCGACTCCGCGACCGACCGCGAGCTCGCCCGGGCGGCGCTCGCGCGCGTCGGGATGGCGGGGTTCGCGGACCGCGAGGTCGCGACGCTCTCCGGCGGCGAGCGCCAGCGCGTGCACCTCGCGCGCGCCCTCGCGCAGGAGCCCGCGCTCCTGCTGCTCGACGAGCCGACCAACCACCTCGACATCGCCGCGCAGCTCGACACGATGCGCGTGCTGCGCGACCTCGCGGACGACGGCGTCACCGTGCTCGCCGCGCTCCACGACCTCAACCTCGCGGCCCAGACGTGCGACCACGTCGTCGTGCTGGCGGACGGCCGCGTCGTCGCGGCGGGCGACGTGCGCGACGTGCTCGTGCCGGACGTGCTGGACCCGGTCTACGGCGTGCGGTGCGAGGCGCTCACGCACCCGCGCACCGGCAGGCCGGTGCTGACGTTCGACTCCCCGGCCTGAGGAATCCTCAGAAGCCGCGCAGCCGTTCGAGGTGCACGCGCAACGTCACGGCGTAGTCGTCGTGGAAGCCGTCGGGCGTCGTGCCGAGGCCGCGGATGCCGTCGTCGTACTTCGCGTCGTACGCCGCGCGCTCCGCGGCCGTGAGCCCGTCGTCGTCGACCGACGCCGTGCCGGTGAGCACCACGACGTCGCCGCCCGACGCGGTGCTGTTGAGGTGCACCGCGACGCGGGGGTTCGCGCGGACGTTGCGCAGCTTGGCCGTGCGCGGCTGGGACTTCACGACGATCTCGTCGGCACCGTCCCAGCGGAACCAGACCGGCGTCGGCTGCGGCGTGCCGTGCGGGTCCACGGTGACGAGCCACACGACCTGCTCGTCGGCGAGCCGCGCCGCGGCGCGTGCGCCGAGGCGCGTCGCGGTATCGACCGCCGGCACCGTCAGGCCTCCTCGGACGCGGCGAGGCGGGGCAGCTCGATCGCGGGGCAGCGGTCCATGACCATGTCGAGGCCGGCGTCGCGCACGCGCCGCGCGGCGTCCTCGTCGATCACGTCGAGCTGGAACCACACCGCCTTCGCGCCGATCGCGATCGCCTGGTCGGCGACGTCGCCCGCGAGCTCGGAGCGCACGAACACGTCGACGACGTCGACGGGGAACGGGACGTCCGCGAGGCTCGCGTACCCCTGCTCGCCGTGGACGGTCTCGGCCGACGGGTGCACGGGCACGACGCGCTTGCCGTGCTGCTGCAGCACGCGCGCGACCCCGTAGGCCGCGCGCGCGGTGTTGTTGGACAGGCCGACGACGGCCCAGGTCTCGGTGCCCTCCAGGACCCGACGGACGGTGTCCTGCTCGTCGGCCGGCGCGGCCGCTGTGACGTCGCTCATGTCGTGCGCAACCGGGTCCCGCCCGCGGCTATTCCGCGGGCGGGACCCGAGGCCCGCATGCGGACGCTCAGACCAGCGCGAGGGCGAGCAGCGCGGTGGACGCCGCGCCGGCCACCGTCCGGACGTGGTTCCACGCGAGCCAGCGGGGCAGGAACGCCGCCCACGCCGCCGCCAGGTCGCCCTCGCGTGCCGCGGCGTCCAGGCGCTCGTTGAGCGGGACGTTGCCCACGGCCGTCACTCCGAGGATCCCGGCGAGCGGTACGACCGCGCCCGCGAGCGCCCACCCCGCCCCGGCCGCGCCGGTGACGAGCCCGACGACGGCCGCCGCCGCCGGGAGCAGGACGCTCGCCGCGAGCAGCAGCATCAGCGGCGCCCGGAGCGCGTCGCGGTTGATCGCGACCATCGCGCCGCCGCCCTCGCCCGGCGGGAGGCGGCGCAGCCCGCCCATCACGAACGTCGAGAACGCGAAGAGCACGCCGCCCGCGAGCCCCGTCGCGACGACGGCCGCGACGACGAGCGCCGCGAACGCGGTCACGGCGTGGTCTCCACCGTGCGGGTGCCGGCGCCGGCGGCCCACGCGCCCGCCTCGCGGGCCGCGTACTCGCGGAAGTCCCGCGGCTCGCGGCCGAGCGCGGCGCGGACGCCGTCGGTCACGGGGGTACCGCGCCCGTCGAGGACCTCGGTGAAGAGGTACCGCATGAGGTCGACGACGTCGTCGGGCAGCCCGGCCGCGGCGAGGCCCGCGACGAACGCCTCCATGGCGACGGGCTCGTAGCGGACGTCGCGCCCGCTCGCGGCGGCGATCTCCGCGACCGCCTCGCGGAACGTCAGCGCGCGCGGCCCGGTGAGCTCGAGGACGCGGCCCGCGAGGGCGTCGCCCCTGAGGGCCGCGACCGCGACGTCAGCGACGTCCTCGAGGTCGACGAACGGTTCCGCGACCTGGTCGACCGGGAGGGCGAGGACGCCGTCGAGCACGGGCTCGAGGAGAAAGCTCTCGCTGAAGTTCTGGTCGAAGAACGCGCACCGCACGACCGTGCGCGCCGGGAACGCCGCGCCGACGAGCTCCTCCGCGCGCTGCGCCTCCTCCTCGCCGCGCCCGGAGAGCAGCACGAGGCGGTGCACGCCGGCGTCGTGCGCGCGCGCCGCGAGCCGGGCCACGGTCTCCGGAGCGCCGGGCACCGCGAGGTCGGGCGCGTACGCGACGTACACAGCCGCGACGCCCGCGAGCGCGGGACCCCACGTCGCGTCGTCGTCCCAGTCGAAGCGCACGTCGCCGGAGCGTGACGCCCGACGCACGGGGACGCCGGCCGCGTCGAGCCGGTCGGCGACCCGGCGGCCGGTCTTGCCGGTCGCGCCGAGCACGAGCACGGTCCCGGACGCGGGTGCCGGTGCGGCGGAGGGCGCGGCCGCGCGGGCGGGCGCCACGGTCGGGGTGGTGGCGGTGGGCGGGGTCGAGGCAGTCATGGTGTCTCCCGAGGTGCGGCGGCTGGAGCGGTACGGGTCCCACCCAACCCGCGCACTGCGAGACGTTCCATGGCCGTCCGGCTCGTCCGCATACGCGATCGTCTCGCCGTGCGGGGTGAGCGGCGTACGCTGGCGCGATGGACGTCGTCGCCGGGCTGCTCGACGGGCCGCGCGCCCGCGGGGCCTTCCTCCTGCGGAGCCACCTGCGCGCGCCGTGGGGCATGCGCATCGAGGACGAGGCGCCGCTGACGATCGTGCCCGTCCTGCGAGGCTCCGGCTGGGTCGGGCCCGGGGCCGGGGGCACGTCGTCCGACCCGGGCGAGCACGTCAGCGCGGGCGACGTCGTGCTCCTGCGCGGCCCGGACCACTACGTCGTCGCCGACGCGCCGACCACCGCGCCCCAGGTCGTCGTCGGCCCGGCGTCCGACGTGTGCCGCGCGGTCGACGGCGGCCCCTCCCCCATGACCGTGCTCGGCGTGCGGTCGTGGGGCAACGACCCGGACGGCGAGACCGTCATCGTCACGGGCACGTACCCGCTCGACGGCGAGGTCGGGCGCCGGGTGCTGCGCGTGCTGCCCCAGCGCGTGGTCCTGCGCCGCGGGGACGTGGACGGGACGCTCGTGGAGATGCTCGCGCGGGAGGTCGTGCAGGACCTCCCCGGCCAGGAGGCGGTGCTCGACAGGCTCCTCGACCTCCTCCTCATCTCGTGCCTGCGCACGTGGCTCTCGCGCGACGACGCGCCGGGCTGGTACCGGGCCGACGCCGACCCCGTCGTCGGTGCCGCGCTCCGGCTCGTCCACCACGACCCGGCGCGCGCCTGGACCGTCGACACGCTCGCGCGGGAGGTCGGGCTGTCGCGCGCCGCGTTCTCGCGCCGCTTCACGGCGCTCGTCGGCGAGCCGCCGATGGGCTACCTCACCGGCTGGCGCCTGGACCTGGCCGCCGACCTCCTCCTCGAGCCGGACGCGACGCTCGCCTCGGTCGCGCGCGCCGTCGGGTACGCGACGCCGTTCGCGCTGAGCGCCGCGTTCAAGCGCGTGCGCGGCGTGAGCCCGGCGGCGCACCGGGCGCGCGCCGGCGCGGCGTGAAGTCGTTCAGCGCGCGCCGGCGCGGCGTGAGGTCGTTCAGCGCGCGACGGGCACGAGCTCGACGTCCCGCAGCGCACCGTCGTCGACGACGGCCGTGAGGAACGTCCCGACCGGCTGCCGACGGCGGTCCGTCGGCGAGCCGGGGTTGAGCAGGCGCAGGCCGCCCGGCGACGTCGTGTCCCACGGGATGTGGCTGTGCCCGAACACGAGCACGTCCACGTCGGGGAACGCGGCGTCGGCGCGACGCTCGCGCCCGTCCTTCCCGCCCGTCTCGTGCACGACGGCGAGCCGCAGCCCCTCGACCGTGGTGCGCGCCACCTCGGGCAGGCGTGCGTGCAGGTCGGGGCCGTCGTTGTTCCCCGCGACCCCGACGAGGCGCGCCGCGCGCGCCTCCAGCGCGTCGAGCAGGTCGGCGCTCACCCAGTCGCCCGCGTGCACGACGACGTCCGCGTCGTCGACCGCGCGCCACACCTGGTCCGGGAGCGCCCGGGCGCGGACCGGGACGTGCGTGTCGCTGAGCAGCAGGAGTCGGGTGGGCACGCCGCCACGATAGGTCGCGGTCCCGGGGCGCGCCGGGTGACGATGGGCCCATGCCGATCCCGCGCTGGGTGACCCGCAGCAACAAGCGCTTCCTCAACCCCGTCATGCTCCGCGTCGCGACGGGCGTCGGGCCGATGGCCGTCGTCCGCCACGTCGGCCGGTGCAGCGGTCGCGAGTACCGCACGCCCGTCTTCGCCTTCGCCTACCGCGACGACCCGACGGGTCCGGTGCGCGTCGCGTTCGCCCTCACCTACGGCCCCGACGTGGACTGGGTCCGCAACGTCGAGGCGGCCGGGGAGTTCGTCCTCGAGCGCCGCGGCGTGGAGTACGCCGTCGACGACGTGCGTCGCGTGACCGGCCCGGACGGCCTGCGGCTCCTGCCCGGCTGGACGAGCGCGATCCTGCGGCGCGCGGGCGTCGACGAGCTCCGGACCGGACGCCTGCGCCGGGCACAGGGCAGCCGGCTGCCATGATGGGGGCATGACCGACCAGCTCTGGATCACCGGCGACCCCGACGCGGACGCGCTGCTCAGCGACGACGCGTTCGCGCTCCTCGTGGGGATGCTGCTCGACCAGCAGTACCCGATGGAGCACGCGTTCGCCGGGCCGCGCAAGATCCGCGACCGCCTCGGCTCGATCGACCCGCGCACCGTCGCGGACACCGACCCCGACGCGTTCGTCACGCTCGCCACGACGCCGCCCGCGATCCACCGCTACGGGCGCTCGATGGCGGGCCGGGTGCAGGAGCTCGCCCGCGTCGTCGTCGACGAGTACGACGGCGACGCGACCCGGATCTGGACCGCGCCGGGCGCGGACGGCGAGCCGACGGGCGCGGAGGTGCTCGCGCGCCTGCAGGCGCTGCCCGGGTTCGGCGACCAGAAGGCGCGCATCTTCCTCGCGCTCCTCGGCAAGCAGCGCGGCGTGCGGCCTGCGGGGTGGCGGGAGGCCGCCGGCCACTACGGCGACGAGGGCTCCCGTCGGTCCATCGCCGACGTCACGAGCCCCGAGTCGCTCGCCGAGGTGCGCACGTTCAAGAAGGCCCAGAAGGCGGCGGCCAAGGCCGCGAAGGGCTGACCTGCCGCGCCGCGCACGGACGCCCGGGTGCGCGACGCACCCCGGCGGCTATCGTCGGCGCGTGACCACGACGACGCCTCCCGCCCCGGGGCTCCCTCCCGCCACGCGCACGCTCCTGGCCCTCGCCGCCGGCGTCGTGGTCCTCGCCGGGGTCCACGCGGCCCGCGAGGTCCTCGCCCCGATGTTCCTCGCGGCGGTCATCGTCATCATCTGCCACCCGGTGCGCCTCCCCCTGGAGCGCCGAGGCTGGCCGCGGTGGGCCGCGACGACGGTCGTCGTCACGGTCGCGTACCTCATCCTCGCGGCGCTCGTCGCGATGCTCGCGTTCGCGGGCGTCCGGTTCGTGGACCTCGTCCGCGAGTACCTCCCGGCCCTCGTGCGCGCGGTCGACGACGTCGTGGACCAGCTCGCCGCGGTCGGCATCGACACGGACATCGCCGAGGCGGCCACGTCGTGGCTCGACCCGGGACGCGTCGTCAGCCTCGCGGGCAACGTGTCCGGCATGGCCCTCGGCATCGCGACCGCGTTCTTCTTCGTGCTCGCCTACGCGATCTTCATGGCCGCCGACGCCGCGCGGTACTCGACGGCGGGCTCCGTCTTCGGGCCCGAGCGCGCCGCGACGGTCGACCGGGCGACCCGGTTCAGCGGCGGGGTGCGTCGCTACTTCGTGGTCAACGCGTCGTTCGGCGCCGTCGTCGCCGTGATCGACGGCGTCGCGCTGTGGCTCCTGTCCGTCCCCGCGCCGACGGTGTGGGCGATCCTCGCGTTCGTCACGAACTTCATCCCGAACATCGGATTCGTCCTGGGGCTCGTGCCACCCGTCGTCATGGCGTTCGTGGTCGGGGGCTGGCAGCTCGCGCTCGCCGTCGTCGCGGTCTACTGCGTGGTGAACGTCGTGCTCCAGGTGCTGGTCCAGCCAAAGTTCGTCGCCGACGCGGTGAACCTCAGCCTCACGTTGAGCTTCGTCTCCGTCGTCTTCTGGACGTTCGTCATCGGGCCGCTCGGCGCGATCCTCGCCATCCCCCTCACGCTGCTCGTCCGGGCCCTCGTGCTGGAGCCCGACCCGGGCTCGGGCTGGCTGCGCTGGCTCTCCGGGGACGACGCGCCGCGGCCCGCGGAGGACCCGCGGAGCACGGACTCCCCTCCCGCCGCCGACGCCGTGCCGGGCGGCGACGCCGCGCCGGGCGCGGACGACGCGCCGGGCGCGGACGACGCCGCCGCGTCGGAGCGCAGGGACCCCGGGCTCGACCCTCAGGTGGAGCCTGAGGGTTCCGCCACCGACCGCTCCCCCGCGCCGGACGAGCGCTGACCCCCGCCGCACGGTCCGGCCCGGGCCCTGGTGCGCGCGGCACCGCCGTCCCTAGGCTGGTGCTCGGCGGGTGTCCGCCCGTCACCGGCACGGGGAGGAACCATGGCGCACGGAGACATCACGCACATCGACATCCCGGTGAGCGACAACGGCAGGGCCACGCAGTTCTACGGCGAGCTCTTCGGCTGGCAGATCGCGGAGGTGCCCGGCTTCGAGGGCTACCCCATGTGGCAGGCCCCGAACAAGATCAGCGGCGGCGGCCTCGCCCCGCGCTCCGAGGGGTTCACGAGCCCGCGCAGCTACGTCGAGGTGGATTCCATCGAGGAGACGCTCGCCAAGGTCCGTGAGCTCGGCGGACGCGTGGTCCTGGAGAAGTCGGAGATCAGCCCCACCTCGTGGTGGGCCGCGTTCGAGGACGCCGACGGGAACCAGATCGGTCTCTACGAGGGCACGACGGACGCGGGCTGACCGCTCGCGGCGCGCAGCCGCACGGCCGTCAGGGTCGGAACGACAGCACGCGTCCGTCCGGGTCGTCGGGCCGCCGCGGCCGCAGCGTCGGCGGGGGCGGCCACGGGAGGTCGTAGCGCTCGACGGGGACGTCGATCGCCCCGAAGTCGTCCGTCTGCACGACGACGCCGTCCGGCGTGACCTCGACGAGCCGGACCCGCAGCGGCGGCGCGTCGTCCTGCTCGAGCACCCAGACGTCGGCGAGCCACGCGAGGCTGCTCGCGTCGAGGGCCTCCTCGGCCTCGAGCCAGTCGACCGGCCCGGTGAGCTCGCGCCCGAGCAGCGACACGGCCACCCAGGCGTCGCCCTCGGGGCGGATCCAGCCCACGTGCTCGCGGTCGTCGGGGCGGCGGTGCGCGATCCAGTCGGAGGGGAGCATCCGGGCAGGCTAGCGGCGACGGCGGGGCGCACGCCAGGCGTTTCGCCGCCGCAGGCGCACGGCCTCCTCAGTCCGTGACCGGCTCGTTCCCGGAGCCCTCGCGGTACCCCTCGGCGAACCCGGCGCGGTAGCCGTCGGCGTACGCGGCCTCCCGCGCGGCGTCGTCCCTCTGCTCGCGGCGCGCGTCGGCGCGGCCGCGGGCGTACGCCTCCGCGCTGCCCTCGCGGAACAGGTCGTCGGCCGAGCCGCGCACGAGCACGCGGGCGCCCGGACCGTCCTCGCTCCCGACGTACCGGCCGAGCCCGCGCACCACGGCGACGGGCCGGCCCGCCGCCTTGCCGCGCACGAGCTCGCTCGCGGCCGCCACCTCGTCGACGACGGCGGTCACGGTCACGGTCAGCGGCCGCCCGTGGGAGTCCACGCCGCCGCGCAGGTCCTCCGCGACGACGACCCCCGCGGCCCCGATGCCGATGTCGACGAGGCCGTCGCGCCACGCCCGGCCGGAGGTGTCCGTCACGACGACGCCCAGCCGGTCGAGGCCGAACCGCTCGCGGAGCGCGCCGCGCAGCGCCCGCGCGGAGGCGTCGGGGTCGAGCGGGAGCAGCAGGACCGTGCCCTCCGGGGTGTTCGACGCGTCGACGCCCGCCGCGGCCATGACGAGGCCGAGCCGGTTCTCGACGATGCGCAGCGGCGGCTGGCCGGGACGCTCGCGCGTCGCGACGACGCGCACCGTCTCGTCCGTGATCGCCTGCTCGCGGTCGGCCGCGGCGACGACGCGACCCTCGGCCTTCGAGACGACCTTGCTCGTCACGACGACGACGTCGCCCTCCGCGAGCGCCTCGCCCGCGAGCAGGTCGCCCACGAGCGCGGCGAGGTCGTCGCCCGGACGGACCTCGCCGAGGCCCTCGGGCGCCCACACCGTGAGGTGCGCGGACCGGTCGGGGCTCGCGGCGTCGTCGGGCCCGCCGGCGGCGGCGTCGTGCTCGCTCATCGCGCGAGCTTCGGGAGCACCTCGCGGCCGAAGACCTCGATCCACTCGCGCTGGTTGCGGCCCACGTTGTGCAGGTAGATGCGGTCGAAGCCGAGGTCGACGAACTTCTGGATGTACGCGCGGTGCTCGTCCGGGTCGGCGGAGATGACCATGCGGCCCTCGAAGTCCTCGGGACGGACGAGCTTCGCCATCTGCTCGAAGTCGTGCGGCGAGCGGATGTCCGCCTTGGGGAACTTCATGCCGCCGTTGGGCCACTCGGTCATCGCGTTCGCGAGCGCCTCCTCGTCGGTCGCGGCCCAGGAGAGGTGGAGCTGGAGCACCTTGGGCATCGCCTCGGGGTCGCGGCCGGACTCGCGCACGCCGTCGTCGAACTTGCCGAACAGCATGGAGATCTTCTCGAGCGGCGCCCCCACGGTGATGAGGCCGTCCGCGTGGCGGCCGGCGCGCTTCGCGGTCACGGGGCCGGCGGTCGCGACGAGGATCTCCGGCGCGACGTCGGGCATGGTCCACAGCCGCGTGGACTCCATCTTGTAGAACTGCCCGGAGTGCTTGACGTCCTTGTTGTCGAGCCCGGACTGGAACAGCTTCTTGATGACGTCGATCGCCTCGAACATGCGGTTGATGCGCTCGGGCGCCTCGGGCCAGTAGCCCGCGACGACGTGCTCGTTGAGCGCCTCGCCGGAGCCGAGCCCGAGCCAGTGCCGCCCGGGGTACATCGCGGCGAGCGTCGCCGACGCCTGGGCGACCATCGCGGGGTGCCAGCGGAACGTCGGCGCGGTGACGCCCGGACCCAGGTCGCCCCGCGTCCGCTCGCCGAGCGCCGTGAGCACGTTCCACACGAACGACGACTCGCCCTGCGCCGGGACCCACGGCTGGAAGTGGTCGGCCGCCATGGTCCCGGAGAAGCCGTGCTCCTCCGCGTAGGCCGAGAGCGCGACGGCCTCGGTCGGGTGGAACTGCTCGAGCATGGCGGCGTAGCCGATCGTCAGACCCATGGGCCGACCTTAACCCTCCGCGGACGGTCCTGGGCGAGCGGGTCCCGGCACCCCGTCCGGCACCGGTCCGGCCCTCGCCGCGAGGACCGGACCGGGTGCGTCAGACGAACAGCGGCGTCAGCGCCGCGTACTCCTCGACGGAGCCGCCGCGCAGGCAGACCTCGATGATCTGCCGCCCCAGCGGGTCGAGGTCGTCGGTGAGGAACTGCCGGAGCTCGCTCGCGAAGAACTCCGTGATGATCCGCGCCCCGGCGTCGTAGGCCTCGACCCCCACCTGGGACTGCAGCTCGGGCCGCAGGAAGGTGGGCCGCACGAGCTGGCCGTCGATCTTCATCTCCGTGAGCGTGTAGCCGAACAGCGGGCAGCGGGCGGGCGTGAGCTCGTCCGGCCGCAGCCGGCCCCCGCCGCGGCGCGCGAGGTACTCGCGCGTGAGCCACTCGGCCGCGAAGTCCACCCGGTAGGCACCGATGTGCTGGTTGGGCGTGAGGACGTAGCGCGTCCGGTCCGTCTCCACGAGCTGGCGCAGCAGGAGGTTCGCCGCCGCGACCTTCGTCCCCGTCGCGAACGGCCAGTACGACCCGACGCCCTCCGCGACCATGCCCCCGTGGGCGAGCGCCTCCGTCGCCGTGCGCGACTCGCCGATCGACGGGTTCTTGTCGCCGCGCGGCGCGACGAGCCGCCAGATCCAGGCGAGCGACGCGGGCACGACGTGGGTCATGCCCATGATCCCGTAGGTCGGGTGGTCGCGCGTGCAGGCGGGCATGCGGGCGCCGAACGTGCGCACGTCGACCTCGGCCGGCCCGGCGACGTCGGTGAGCAGGTGCCGCGGCACGACGACGCGCGGGTTGGGGCAGCGTCGGCCGTCGGCGTCGAGCGAGTGCTCCCAGGGCAGCACGGTCGCGTCGGGGACGCCGTCGATGTTGAAGAACACGAGCGGCACGTCGGGGTGGATGCACGCGCGCTCGAGGTGCGCGTCCTGCCCGTACCCGGTGAGGTTGTCGACGCGCACGAACCAGCCCTCCTCGGCGTCGGTCACCACGAGGCGGCCGTCACCGGTCTGGAGCGCGGCGTGGCACAGGGTCATGTCGTCGGTGACCGGGGCGAGCGCGCTCGTCTCCCCCAGCGTGATGACGTACGGCTCGCGCGTGACGACGTTCGTACCGAGCAGGATCCGGCCGTCCTCCTGACGCCGCAGGTCCTGGCACATCTCCGACTTGCCGCCGCCCGAGGCGCCCTCGTGCATGATCACGGTCTCGTTCTCGTACGGCGTGGTGACACGGACCGACGACGCGTGCGCCGTGACCCAGCCCTCCCGCTCGCCCACGTCGAGCAGGACCGAGAACACGCCCTTCTTGGCGCTCGGCCCCGGGTAGAGGTTGTAGGCGAACACCTCGTGGAGCGTCTCGGAGCGGTCGTGCACGACGACCTGGCGCCCGTCGAACCGGGTGTGGCGCAGCGGCGGCGCGACGTAGAGGATCGAGCGCGGCGCGAAGGGGCCGAGCTCGTCGAACGTGGTCCAGCCCTGGAGGTCGACGAGGGCGAGGGCGAAGAACGCCGCGTTGACGGGGCAGACGGCGAGCGACGGGTACCCGTGGGTGCGCCCGCCGGCGCGGAACGGCACGACGACGAGCTCCTGCTCGGCGAGCCACGCGAGGGTCTCGTCCTTGACCGGGCCGAACTCCGCACCGAAGACGTCGCGGTAGCGCGGCTTGTCGGTCGGTAGGTCGTCGGCGATCCGCATGCAGTCCGGGTCCCGGCGACGCATGTAGTCCTCGGGGTAGTTCACGGCGATCCCGTTGCGGCACCGCACGACCTCCGCCTCGACGACGCGCTCGCCGCCGGCGTCGTACTCGACGGCGAACCGTGGGCCGCCGTCGGGGCCGAGCGCGAGGCGGTACAGCTCCTCGCGCGAGGCCGGGACGACGAGGCGCGGGCACGCCGCGAGGGCGGCGGCGAGGGCGGGCGGCAGGACGACGCCGGGCGGGAGCGCCCCGGCGGCGCGCGTGCGGTCGGTGGTCGTGACGGTCATGGGTGCTCCAGGGGTCGGCGCGGGGATCGGGTCGAGGTGCGCCCACGAGCACCTGTCGCTTTGCGTGCAGATTACGACTCGATGACCATTCGACCCAGGGACCTTCGACCCGTCTCGGTCCGCACGGTGGGGACGGCCCGCGAGGACGCCTGCCGGACGCCGAGACGGCGTCCGGCACGGCCCCGGGATCTGGGAGAATGGACGACCATGAGCGACTTCCCGACGAACGCGCCGACGGGCGCGGCCGAACCCGCTGCAGCAACGACCTCCTCCGCCGGGCACGTAGCCGGTGACGTCGTCCGCGCGGTGGTCGCGGGAGTACCCGACCGGGTGAGCCTCGACGGGCTCGAGGACACGTACGACGCGCGCTGGGCCGAGCAGGGGACGTACGCGTTCGACCGCTCGAAGACCCGCGAGCAGGTCTTCTCCATCGACACCCCGCCGCCGACCGTCTCGGGCTCGCTGCACGTGGGCCACGTGTTCTCCTACACGCACACCGACGTCGTCGCGCGGTTCCAGCGCATGCGCGGCCTCGAGGTGTTCTACCCGATGGGCTGGGACGACAACGGCCTGCCCACCGAGCGGCGCGTCCAGAACTACTACGGCGTGCGCTGCGACCCGACGCTCCCCTACGTCGAGGGCTTCGAGCCCCCGCACGAGGGCGGCGAGGGCAAGTCCGTCAAGGCCGCCGACCAGGTGCCGGTGAGCCGCCGCAACTTCATCGAGCTGTGCGAGCGGCTCACGGCCGAGGACGAGAAGCAGTTCGAGGCGCTGTGGCGCCGGCTCGGGCTCTCGGTCGACTGGGCGCAGCACTACCAGACGATCGACGCGCGGTCCCGCACCGCGGCGCAGCGCGCGTTCCTGCGCAACCTCGCGCGCGGCGAGGCCTACCAGGCCGAGGCGCCCGGGCTGTGGGACGTGACGTTCCAGACCGCCGTCGCGCAGGCCGAGCTCGAGGCGCGCGACTACCCGGGCCACTTCCACAAGGTCGCGTTCCACCGCGTCGCGCCGGGCACCCCGGACGACGGCGCGCCCGTCCACATCGAGACCACGCGCCCCGAGCTGCTCGCGGCGTGCGTGGCGCTCGTCGCGCACCCCGACGACGAGCGGTACCAGCACCTGTTCGGCACCTCGGTGCGCTCGCCGCTGTTCGATGTCGAGCTGCCCGTCCTCGCCCACCCCGCCGCCGAGCGCGACAAGGGCGCGGGCATCGCGATGTGCTGCACGTTCGGCGACCTCACCGACGTGCAGTGGTGGCGCGAGCTGCAGCTCCCGACGCGCTCGATCATCACGCGCGACGGCCGGATCACGCGCGACACCCCGGACTGGATCACGTCCCACGCCGGGCAGGGCGTGTTCGCCGAGCTCGCCGGCAAGACGACGTTCTCCGCGCGCCAGGTCGTCGTCGACGCGCTGCGCGACGCGGGCGACCTCGAGGGCGAGCCCGTGCCGACCCAGCGCAAGGCGAACTTCTTCGAGAAGGGCGACAAGCCGCTCGAGATCGTCACGTCGCGCCAGTGGTACATCCGCAACGGCGGTCGCGACTGGACGACGGCCGACGGCACGACGCGCGACCTGCGCCAGGAGCTGCTGAACCGCGGCAAGGAGCTCGCGTTCCACCCCGACTTCATGCGCGTGCGCTACGAGAACTGGGTCGGGGGCCTCAACGGCGACTGGCTCATCTCGCGCCAGCGCTTCTTCGGCGTCGCGATCCCGCTGTGGTACCCCGTGCTCGAGTCGGGCGAGATCGACCACGACCACCCGATCGTGCCGTCCGAGGACACGCTGCCCGTCGACCCGTCGTCCGACGTGCCGGCCGGGTACACCGAGGACCAGCGCGGCGTGCCGGGCGGGTTCGTCGGCGAGAACGACATCATGGACACGTGGGCGACGTCGTCGCTCACGCCGCAGATCGCGGGCGGCTGGGAGGTCGACCCCGACCTGTTCGAGCGCGTCTTCCCCATGGACCTGCGCCCGCAGGGCCAGGACATCATCCGCACGTGGCTCTTCTCCACGGTCGTGCGCTCGCACCTCGAGTTCGACTCGCTGCCGTGGAAGAACGCGGCGATCTCGGGCTGGATCCTCGACCCCGACCGCAAGAAGATGTCGAAGTCCAAGGGCAACGTCGTCACGCCCATGGGCCTGCTCGAGGAGCACGGGTCGGACGCCGTCCGGTACTGGGCGGCGTCGGCCCGCCTCGGCACGGACGCGGCGTTCGAGGTCGGGCAGATGAAGATCGGCCGTCGCCTCGCGATCAAGATCCTCAACGCGTCGAAGTTCGCGCTGTCCTTCGGGGTCGACGCCGAGACCGGGACGGGCGAGATCGTCCTCGACCCGGCGCTCGTCACCGAGACGCTCGACCGCGCGATGCTCGCGGGCCTCGCGACCGTCGTCGAGAAGGCGACCGAGGCGTTCGAGGCGTACGACCACACGCGCGCCCTCGAGGTCACCGAGACGTTCTTCTGGGCGTTCTGCGACGACTACCTCGAGCTCGTCAAGGACCGCGCGTACGGCGCCGGGGCCGCTGCCTCCGACGTCTCCGCCGAGACCCGGTCCGCGCGCGTCGCGCTCGCGATCGCGCTCGACACGCTCCTGCGCCTGTTCGCGCCGTTCGTGCCGTTCGCGACGGAAGAGGTGTGGTCGTGGTGGCGCGCGTCGGAGGGCTCCGTCCACCGCGCGCCGTGGCCCACGCCCGACGTCGCGCGCGCGGCCGCCGGCGACGCCGACCCGGCCGTCCTCACCGCCGCGGGCCACGCGCTCGCGGCGCTGCGCAAGATCAAGTCCGAGGCGAAGGTGTCGATGCGCACCCCGATCCTCGCGGCGCAGGTCGCGGTGCCGGCGGCGTCGCTCGCCGGCGTCGAGGCGTCGGTCGTCGACGTCCGGAACGGCGGGCGCGTCACCGGCACGCTCGACCTCGTCGCGGCGGCCGAGGGCCAGGGCGACCCGGCCGTCCAGGGCGGGATCGTCGTCGTCTCCTCCGAGCTCGGCGAGCCCGAGGCCCGCAAGAAGGGCTGACCCGGCACGACGACAGCACGACGACGCCCTCCCCGGCCGCGGCCCGGGAGGGCGTCGTCGTGGGTGCCGGAGGTCCTAGATGATCTCGCCGCGCAGCCGCGAGTCGTCACCGGACATCGTCGCCGCGACCTCGCGCGGCGTCCCCTCGTCCGCCCAGCGCAGCGTGGCGCCCACGCCCTCGATGAGCTCGACGCTGCCCTCCGGCGCGAACGTCAGCCCCGCGTCCTGCCCGACGGCGGCCCGCACGAGCGCGACCGTGGCGGGCAGCTTCTCCAGGCCGTCGGTCACGCCGAGGGACTCGATGTCCTCGCGGGTCGCCGCGATGTGCAGCGGGCTGGGCCCGATCCACAGCGAGCGGTCGTCGAGCGCGCCGTCCTGCCCGTACTCGTCCGCCAGCACGAGCTCCTTGACCTGGCCGCGCGCGAGCACCGCGACGACGTCCTCCACGGACGTCACCGCGCCGGACTCACGACCCTGCTCCTGGCGGAACTCCGCCAGGACCTTCTCGCGGCGGCGCTCCCGGTAGCTGTCGAGCGCATCGGCCACGTTCGCCTCGAACGACGCCTCGTTGATCCCTGCGCCCCGGCCGCCACCCGGGACCTCGACCACGAGCTCGGAGATCGCGTGCCCGAGCGCGCCGCGCACGAGCGGCACGGCACGCACGTCACCGGTGAGCAGCACGAGCTCGGGCCGGTACTCGGCCGCCTGGCGCTCCAGCTCCGCGGCGACCGCCTCGGCGTTGCGCTCCCACGAGTCCTCCGCGCGCGACTCGATGCGCTTGTGCGAGAGCCCGCCGGTGCGGACCTTGTTGATGACGTCGTGACCGCCCTCGACCGTCTCCGGCTCGCTGTAGGGCAGGTGGCCGCCCGCGACGGACCACGTGAGGTCGGCGCCCTGCCGGTCGACGACGACGCGCACGTAGTCGACCGACTCGTCCGCCGCGCGCGCCGCCTGGAGCAGCGCGGGCACGGGGCCCCAGGAGCCCTTCGTGAGCGCCGGCGGGTCCTTGACGACCCGGTCGACGAGCACGCCCGTGTCGTCGGCGATCAGCACGCGCCCGTGGGTGCCGCCCACCCGCGTCGGCCGCAGCACCACCTCCTCGAGGTCGTCGAGGACCGCGTCCGGCGCGCCCTCCTGGTGCAGCTGTCGCCGCACTCCCTTCCAGCGGTTCTCGACCTCGCGGTCCCCGGCCTCGTTGGCGCGCGTCGCGTCGATGTACACCGTCGCGAAGGGGCCAGGATGGCCGAGGAGGGGCTTGAGCCAATCGATCTTCATGCGAACACCTCATGACGTCCGTCGGCGTGGCGGGAGGGCCGCCCGACGCGGCGGTGCCGACGCCGGGGGCCCGCCCTGGGTCCCCACCAGGGTCCGTCAGATCGACGGGGGTCGCCACCGCGCGTCGGGCACGGGAGGCGCCTCGCGCCGTCCTCCGGACCCCCGCCCGGCCCGCTCCCGGGCCGTCAGGAGTACGTGTCGAGGACCGGGGTCCCCTCGCCCGAGGCCGCGTGCTCGGCGGCGATGCGCTCGTGGTGGCGGATGACCTCGTGGACGATGAACGCGCGGAACTGCTCGGCGAACTCCGGGTCGAGGCCGGCGGAGCTCGCGATGCCCGTGAGCCGGGCGATCTGCTGGCGGTCCCGGTCCGGGTCCGCGGGCGGCAACCCGCCCTGCGCCTTGAGCTCGCCCACGCGGCGCGTGAACTTGAACCGCTCCGCGAGCAGGTGCATGAGCGCCGCGTCGATGTTGTCGATGCTGTCGCGCAGGCGGAGGATCTCGTCGGGGACGGCGGGCTGCCCGGGGTCGTTCGTCACCCACCGATCCTAGGGGTGCCCGCCGGGCGTCGAGGAACTCGATACTCGGAGTACGGAGTAAAGTGGCTCGCCGTCCCTCCCTACCGTCCCACTCAGCGGAGAGTTTCATGACGGAACACACGTCGCCGAACCTCGTCGAGGTCTCCCCCACGGCGACCATCAGCACCCTCCTCACCGACCGCGTCGCGCGCTCCCCCCGCGCGACGCTCGTCGAGCGCCGCACCACCGCCGACGGTCCGTGGGAGCGCGTCACCGCGCAGGAATTCGAGGACGACGTCGTCGCGGTCGCCCGCGGCCTCCTCGCGCGCGGTATCGAGCCGGGTGACCACGTCGCCATCATGTCGCGCACCCGCTACGAGTGGACGCTCCTCGACTTCGCCGCCTGGGCCGTGGGCGCCGTCCCCGTGCCCGTCTACGAGACGTCGTCCGCCGAGCAGGTGCACTGGATCCTGTCGGACGCCGGCGTCCGGCTCGCCGTCGTCGAGACGGCCGCGCACGCCGCCGAGGTCGCGACCGTGCGCGACCGTCTGCCCGGCCTGGAGGACGTCCTCGTCGTCGAGGACGGTGCCGTGGACGCCCTGCGCGCCGCCGGGGCCGACGTCCCGGCCGCGGAGGTGGAGCGCCGCCGGGCCGCGCAGCGCGTCGACGACCTCGCGACGGTCATCTACACGTCCGGGTCGACCGGGCGTCCCAAGGGCGTCGAGCTCACGCACCGCAACTTCGTGCACCTCGCGCTCAACGGCCGGGCCGGCCTCGCCGAGATCCTCGACGCCGACGGCGCACGCACCCTGCTGTTCCTGCCGCTCGCGCACGTGTTCGCCCGGTTCATCCAGGTCGTCGTCGTCGCGTCGAACGCGGTTCTCGCGCACTCCTGGGACACGAAGAACCTCGTCACGGACCTCGGCTCGTTCCACCCGACGTTCCTGCTCGCCGTGCCGCGCGTGTTCGAAAAGGTCTACAACACCGCCGAGCAGAAGACCGGGACCGGCGCCAAGCGCAAGATCTTCCACTGGGCGGCCAAGGTCGCCATCACCTGGTCCCGGGCGCTCGACGCCCCGGGCGGCCCCGCGCTCGGGCTGCGCGTCCAGCACGCCGTCGCGGACCGGCTCGTCTACTCGACGCTGCGCGCCGCGATGGGCGGGCGGCTCACGTACTCGATCTCCGGCGGAGCGCCGCTCGGCGAGCGGCTGGGCCACTTCTACCGCGGGGTCGGCCTGCGCATCCTCGAGGGCTACGGCCTCACCGAGACCACGGCGCCCACGGCCGTGAACCTGCCCGGCCTGACGAAGATCGGGACGGTCGGGCCCGCGTTCCCCGGCACGTCGCTGCGCATCGACGCGGACGGCGAGCTCCTCGTCAAGGGCGACCACATCTTCCGCGGCTACCGCAACCAGCCCGACCTCACCGCCGAGGCGCTCCAGGACGGCTGGTTCCGCACCGGCGACCTCGGTGCGTTCGACGACGACGGCTACCTGCGCATCACCGGCCGCAAGAAGGAGATCATCGTGACCGCGGGCGGCAAGAACGTCGCGCCGGCCGTGCTCGAGGACCGGCTGCGCGCGCACCCGCTCGTGAGCCAGGTCGTCGTCGTGGGCGACCAGCGCCCCTTCATCGGCGCCCTCGTCACGCTCGACGCCGAGATGCTGCCGGGCTGGCTCGCCACGCACGGCCTGCGTCCGATGGACGTCGAGACGGCCGCGCACGACGCCGACGTGCTCGCCGCGCTCGACCGCGCCGTCGCGCACGCCAACGAGGCCGTCTCCCGGGCCGAGTCGATCCGCAAGATCACCGTGCTCACGACGGACTTCACCGAGCAGAACGGCTACCTCACGCCGTCGCTCAAGGTGAAGCGCCGCCTGGTCATCGACGACTTCGCCGACACGATCGACACGCTCTACGGCTCGAAGGTCGGCGCCGACGCCTGAAGCCCCACCGCCGGCCCCCGGCCCCGGCCCCCGGCACGGGCCGAGCAGGTGGTCCTGGTGCGTCCGGGTCACCGGACGGACCAGGACCTGGATCTTATACACATCTCCGAGCCCACGAGACAGGAGGTATCATC